>CALPMR020000062.1 GCA_943324725.2 Bordetella parapertussis
GGCCTGCTGGGCGATCACTTCAGCCCGATCGGCTTTCTCACCAGTCCGGCCCTGGCCCTGCCCGCCGTGATGCTGGTCACCCTCTGGAAGGGACTCGGCTATTACATGGTCATCTTTCTGGCCGGCCTGCAGGGCATTGCCCCCGATCTGTACGAAGCAGCGGCGCTGGATGGCAGCGAGGGCTGGCGCCGCCATCTCGACATCACCCTGCCCCTGTTGCGGCCTTACATCACTCTGGTGGCCGTGATCTCGGCCATCGGTGCCACCAAGGTGTTTGAGGAGGTGTACCTGATGACCCAGGGCGGCCCCGCCGATTCCACCCGCACCATCGTCTATTACGTCTACGACCAGGCCTTCTCCGAACTGGAGATCAGCTATGCCTGCACGGTGGGTCTGGCCCTGTTCCTGATCGTGCTGCTGCTCAGCCTGATTCGCTACGCCTTCGCCGGCGATCGCGCTCTCAGCTGAGTCCAGCTCTGCCGGCGGCTGCAGGCTTCGCCCGGCCCTCAACGCCAGCCTGAGCGTGGGGATGAGAAACTGGATGTTTGGCCCCTACGGGCGTTCAGGGCTTGGACACCGCTGCTGCCCCAACTCCCATCGCCACGGCCCCAGCCAGTCCCGATCTGCGCTCCCCTGGGGCGCTGACCTCGATCGGTATCGTCGGTGGCGGCCAGCTGGCCTGGATGCTCGCCGATGCGGCCTCCCGCCTTGGTGTTGCCCTGCACGTGCAGACACCGGCCGTCGACGATCCGGCGGCGCAGCGGGCCGCCAGCCTGGTGCTGGCTGCCGTGGACGATGTGGCGGCCACCCGCCAGCTGGCCGAGCGCTGCGGCGCCATCAGCTTTGAGAACGAGTGGATCCCCATCGATGCCCTGGAGGTGCTGGCCGAGGAAGGCGTGCAGTTCATCCCCGGCCTGCATGCACTCCATCCCCTGGTCAGCAAGCGCTCCCAGCGGGAGCTGCTCAACCAGCTGTTTCTGCCGGCTCCCCGCTGGTGCCCCCTCCAGGCCGTCTATCCCCCCTTGCCGCCCGAGCCCCCCCTGACCTCGGGCCCGTCGGCTGACAACGGCCCGTCGGCCGGCATGGAGCTGCCCCTCACCCCCCCACAGCCCGCCTGCACCGGGCCCTGTCTGCCCGAGGGGTTTCAATTCCCGGTGATGGCCAAGGCCTGCATCGGTGGCTACGACGGCAAGGGCACCCGTCCGCTGCAGAACCAGGCCGATCTGGAGGCCCTGCTGGCGGAGGCCGAGGTCGGTGGCTGGATCCTTGAGGAGATGGTTCCTTTCCAGCAGGAATTGGCCCTGGTGGCCTGCCGCGATCGCGCCGGCAACGTGGCCTGTTTCCCGCTGGTGCAGACCCACCAGCATCGTCAGGTCTGCGATTGGGTGCTGTTTCCGGCACCGGTGGACCACGGTGTCGAAGCGTTCGCCCGCAACGTGGCCGCCTCCCTGCTGACCGCCCTCGACTACGTCGGCGTGCTCTCGATCGAGTTCTTCTATGGCCCCGGCGGTCTGCAGGTGAACGAGCTGGCTCCCCGCACCCACAACTCCGGTCACTTCACGATCGAGGCCTGTCACTCCAGTCAGTTTGAGCAACAGGTGCGGATTGTGGCGGGCCTGCCCCTGGCCTCGGTCGAACCCCGGATCCCCGCCGCGCTGATGGTCAACCTGCTGGGCTTCGAGGACTCCAGCAGCGACTACAGCGAGTTGCGCCAGCGGCTGCAGGCCCTGCCGGGCGGCAGTCTGCACTGGTATGGCAAACGCCAGGCCCATCCCGGTCGCAAGCTGGGCCATCTCTCGCTGGTGCTGGAGTCGCGCAGCCATGCGGAGCGCGCCGAGGAGCTGGAGCGGCGGCTGGCCGAGGTGCGGGCGATCTGGCCCCTGCAAGGGCCTCCGGATCCGCTCGAATCCGCGTAGAGTTTCCTTGGACTGCTGTGTTGGTGACTGCCTTTCACAGTTTTCTGATCTGACTCCCTTTCGACATGGGGGGTCTTCAGCGACGGCAACGTAAACCGGCCTCGTAGCCGGAAACGAAGCCCCGCCCCTGACTCCCCTTCTGGTTCATCCAGGTCGAACACTGGGGCAAGACGGCACGGCGGTCCACCCCTTTCCCCCAGCCACTCCCGTCATCCCGCCAGGCCAGCCACGGTCTGGTGGCGGCGCCAGAACTGGATCCGGCGCAGCGGTGCGGATGCCGTTCCCAGGTTTGGAAGCCTGCCCCGATCTGGCCCTGGGAGCCGCCATTGTGGATGCCGTTCCGTCGCCGCGATGACCACGTTTCAGCAGGCTTTTGAGCAGCTGCTCAGCCGCGCCCCGGGGCCGGTGTTTCCCAAGGCCAGGGAGCTCTATCTGCGCAAGTACCCGCTCGAGGGGGCCACGGCGGAGCGCTTTCGCACCTTCCTGTTGCGGGAGGAGATTCAGGAGACCACCGATGGGGCCGTGCGGGTGCGCGCCCTGAGCTTCGCCCTGGTGCACTGGCAGGGCCCCCAGCTCACGGCTGATCCCTACCTGTCCTACCTGGCCGAGCGCTGGCAGCTGCGACCGATCGACCTCACTCTGGAGAACGGCGAATCCTGGTTCCGCCAGGGCGGCGCCTGGTGCCGTTTCAGTGCGGCGGCGGTCTACGAGCGGGCGGCCCCAACCAGCTTGTTGGGCACCTGACTGGGCCCTGGGCCCGCTCGCTCCACACCCTGCCGATCCGTTTCAAGGCCCGATTGCGGCGAGCGAGCCGGCTCAGCGCGCTTCCAGCAGTTGATCCAGCAGCGTCTGCAGCTCCTCGCGTTGCCTGTCGGTGACCACAAACACCTCCTGGGCGCTGGTGCCTCGGCGCGCCACCAGTTTGTAGCCGCCGGTGATCGGGGTTGAAATCCGCAGGCGCAGGCTGGTGCTGCGTCCTCGCACCCGACTGATCACGGCGGGGGTGACCGTATCGATACCGCCCTGCTGGGCCAGTCGTTTGAGCAGCGGAATCAAGCCCTCGATGTAGGTGCTGTGGGTGATCACCACCCGTCCCATGGGCTTGGCTCCGGGGTAGGGGGATTCAATCGGGTTCCAGGGGCGCCATGGTCAGCCCTTCTGCCCCCAGCAATTGGTGGTAGAGCTCAGCCTGTTCCTGGGGACCCCGCCAGACGGTGGCCGAACCCTCCGAATCGATGCGGTGGGCCAGCGTCCAGGCCAGATCAGGCAGCATCGCCGGGATGTGGCGCACCAGGCAATCAACGACATGCTGAAAGGTGTTGACGTCATCGTCCAACACGATGACCCGGAAGTTCGGATAGGGCTGGCGGTGCAGCTGCCGCTCCTGGACGGCGGTGGGTGCTCCGGCTGGGGTTTGCCCCGAACTGGCTGCAAGGGTGACGGCCATCGCATCCCGGACTGGTTCCGGACTGAAGCCTAGGTATCATGCACGGGTCGTACCCGCCGCACGTCACCGATGTTGATCACCCTTGGCTGGGCCTCCCTGGCCGCCATGTTCACCTTTTCAATCGCCATGGTGGTGTGGGGCCGCAACGGTGACAACTCTCTCGATTTCTGAGCTGTCCCTGAGCGCCGGCCCTGTGCTGGCCGCCATCGCCTCGCTGCTGCTGTTGTTCGTCAGCGTCGGGGTGATCTACCTCTCCGCCATGGAGTGGCAGGACAGGCGGCGTCGCAAGGCGCTCGAATCCCGCTCCCGCCCCTGACAGCGATGGCGAGTGGATGGCCTGCGCGCCGGGCGGCTCAGATCATGCTGCGCTCCGACCAGCCTCTTCTCGCGGTGCGATCAGCTCCCGCTGGCTCCTTGGTGCCGGCAGGCGCGAAACGCATCGGCAAACCCTGCTTGGCGCCATGAGGCTGCTCCGATCGTTCCGCTGGCGTCCTTTCCAGCTCCCCGCCGGGCCGTCCCTGGCCGTTGCAGGGTTCTCCGGTGGGGATCGGGGCCCGGCCATTGGGCGATGGCCGTTGCCGATCACGTCCACGGCCATCGCCCTGTTGTTGGCGCTGCCGCTGCTGGCGTTGCAACGGCTGCCCAGGCCCCGGGCCCAGGGGCTGGAGCAGCTGCTGGATGGCGTCACCCTGTTGCAGAGTTTTCCAGCGGCGCCGCAGCGGGCGATCCCCGATCTCTGGCGCCAACGGCTCGGAGGCCGCCTGGCCGAGCGGGCCTGGCAACAACAGCGGGGGTTCTGGTGGCAGCTCTGGGGGGAGCACGTCGATGGGGCGCCGATGCTGGTCCTGCCGGCCACGAGCCTGCCGGCGGCCACAGTGGCCTCGTTGCCGCCCCAGGCGATGCGCCTCGGTGATCTGGTGGTGGTGGCGCCCGATCCGCTGGCCCTGCAGATGCTGCGCGATGGGCTCAGGCCCCAGCAACGGCGCAGCCGCGGCCTGCAGCGCCGCTGTCTGGATCGGCTGCAAAGCACCCAGGCCGTGTTCTGGAATCCCACCGCCATCGGCGTCATCGCCGGCCCGATCGCTCCCTTGTTGCAACGCTTTCAGTCCGGTTGCCTCAGCATTGGTCTCGATGGCGGCGGCGTGGTCTGGTCGGGCGAGGCGGCCGCGGTGGATGGGGCGCTGACCAGCGTCGCCACCACTCCCACCCTGAACGAACCAGCCGCTCTGGGCCCCCTGCCAGCGGACCAGCTGCTGCAGATTCAGGGGGCTTCGCTCGATCTGTTGATTCAGGGCCTGCTTGCCCGCCAGATGATCCGCGATCCCCTGGCCAGTCGCTACGGGATTGACACCGACCGTCTGGCCTTGCTGCGCCAGCCCCCGTTTCAGTTGCGGCTGCGTTCGGTTCCCCACGGGCCCTTCCAGGCCTCCCTGGAGCTGCAGTTGGTGGTCGGCAAGGAGCGCCTCGCCTGGCAGGGTCTGCTCGATCAGCTCGGCCGGTCCCTGCAGGCGCAGGGATTGGGCCAGGCAGACGCCACCGCACCAGTTGCCGCCGCGAATGGTCATGGCTCTGGCAGCCGCTCCAGTGCCGCTGCACCACCAGCACCTGGTGCGATCACGTCGTCGCCTGGGGGGCTCGCCGCGACGACGGAGTCCAGAAGCCGATCCAGCCGCCCCACGGGGTCAGCGGTGCCTCCTGCTCTTGCCACCGTCACCTGGAGCCGTGATGACGGCGCGGTGGTGGGCGGTTGGCGCTGGCTGCCGACGGTGGCTGGCGAAGCCCAGTTGCTGTTGTTCCTCGGGCCCGTGCCCCAGACGCCCTTGGCGAGGATCGGAGGTGCGGCCCATCCCCTGCCGTCCGCCGGTGGGCTGCAGTTGCGCAGCCGGCCGGCCGCCCTGGCGCGCTTCGGGATGTTGCCACCGGATGTGCCTGAGCTGGTTCGCCGCTCAAGCCAGCTGGAGCTCGAAGCACAGTCGCTGCAAGGGGGAACGGATTCCCTGCCGATCAGCCAGTTGTCGGGACGCCTTCAGGTGTCTCGCTGATCTGCTGGCGTTCGCGACGACGGCGATCGGCGGCCACGGTTTCCTCCAGCATTTCCACGGCCACGGCCAACTTCTCAAGATTGGCGGCGTAGAGACTGAGGTCCTTGTCGAGGCGATCGCGCAACAGGCCCATGGCCTCCCCCACCTCGTGGGCCGCGCTGCGCATGGCCTGGGGATCCATGTCTTCAGCACCCTTGGCCCGCTCCAGCAGCGACAGCAGACCGACGGCCATCAGGCGTGAATAGTGGAAGTCGTTGCGGCGGATGCTGGCCAGAGCCTGGGCGACGGGTTCCGGTGCACCCTCTCCCTGGCGTTCAATCCACAGTTTGACGTCGTCGACGGAATGCTCCCCCATGGCTGCCATCGCCTGATCACGCTGCTGGCGCAACTGGGTGGCATCGAAACCGGAGGAACTGCAGAGGGCCTCGAACAGGGGCAGCCGTTGTTGCTCTGGGCGGTAGCCGCGGCTGAAGCCGTCGAACACCTGCACCAGACCCGTGGCGAACAGAGGGTCGGTTTTGAAGCCGCTCTGGTGGCTCAGCAGATGCAGTTCGACCAGCAGCTCATCGACCATCCGCCGGTACAGCGGGCTGATCACATGGGGGAAAGCGCTGTGAAACGCACGCTTGCTGTCGGCAACGGTCTGGGCGTCGCTCACGCAGGTCGGCCATCAAGGTGCAGCGACCTTAGCGCTGCAGCCTGAGCCGATGCTCCGGCGCCTTCAGTAGGATGGCTCCAGTTGTGCTGCAGCAGCCCATGATCCCGATCGTGATTGAGGAGTCGGGTCGCGGCGAGAGGGCGTTTGACATCTACTCCCGGTTGTTGCGGGAGCGAATCATCTTCCTGGGCGAGCCGGTGACGGCCGAATCGGCCAACCGGGTGGTGGCCCAACTGCTGTTCCTGGAGGCGGAAGACCCGGACAAGGACATCTTCCTCTATATCAATTCACCCGGGGGCTCGGTCTACGACGGCCTTGGCATCTTCGACACCATGCAACACATCAAACCCGATGTGCAGACGGTCTGTGTCGGCCTCGCTGCCAGCATGGGGGCTTTCCTGTTGTGTGCCGGAGCCAAAGGCAAGCGCAGCAGCCTCACCCACTCGCGCATCATGATTCACCAGCCCCTCGGCGGCGCCAGGGGCCAGGCTAGTGACATCCGCATTCAGGCCGACGAGATTCTCTATCTCAAGGACAAACTCAACCGCGAGTTGGCCGAGCGCACCTCCCAGCCCCTGGAGCGCATCCAGACCGACACCGATCGCGACTTCTTCATGTCACCAGTCGAGGCGATCGCCTACGGCCTGATCGATAAGGTGATTGAGAAGCGTTCCGTGAGGCCCGTCTGAGGTCCTTGGCCTTGGCCAGCGTTGATCCTGAAGCCAACAAGCTGCGCTCGACTGCTGGCTGTGGCTCGCCGTTCAGGCCTGGTTGACTCTCCTGGAACCTGCGTGGATCTGCGGCGGCCCTTGGCCAACAAATCCACCCTCGCAATGCACCCCTCGCTGAGGAGCGTCAGCAGGCTCGGTTCGAGGTTTGGTCCACGTGTTTGATGAGCCTGGTCAATCCGAACCGACACCTGTGGATTCCCATTGTGGGCATCGGTCTGGTGGGCTGCCCTGGATCAGCTCCAGGTCCGCCTGGCTCCAGTCTCATGCTCTTGCCTGGTGGTCGAGCGTTGTTGGTTAACGGTTCACCTCCACGGTTGGTTGGGGTGGATCGAGCCTGAGCGGCCAAGGTGATTGGGCCACTGGCCAATCTCGGTTCCGCTGAACAACTCTGGCTCTGGACGCCGGTTGGGTCAGCTCCCGGACCTTGAGCTTTTAGGCCTGCTCTTTCTGGCTGATCGGCCAGATTTTCTGGCGATGGAGCAGCAGGGGCAACCAAGAGCCGTTCAGATCGCGAGATTCGGGATGTTCGGGTCTTGGTTCGAATGGTGCCAGTCCATGACTTTCGAGCCTGCTGACAAAAAATAACCTTGCCAATGCAATTCCAGAGCCTGGAATCGTATCGGCAAGGGCAGAACGGTTCGCTTGAACCAGGGATTCAGGCCGTGGGTGCCGCTGCCTGGCGATCGCTGATCACAGCGCTCAGGATCGGGCTGAAGCGTTCCTTCTCCGGCACGGTGGTGAACTCGGCGACAACAGCGCGGAACTCTTCGCCATCGAGGGTTTCTTTCTCGATCAACATGTCCACCAGGCGATCGATGCAGACCCGGTTGGCGGCAACCAGCTTCACCGTATCGAGATAGCAGCTCTGCACGATCTGGCGAACCGCATCATCAATGCGGCTGGCCAGGGCATCGGAGCCATCGTTGCGGGTCATCAGGTCGCGTCCCAGGAACACCTCCTGGTTGCCAGCTTCGAGTGAGAACTGGCCCAGGGCACTCATGCCGAAACGGGTGACCATCTGGCGAGAAATCGAAGCGACCTGCTGAATATCACCGCCGGCTCCGGTGGTGACTTCTGAATGACCAAACACCACATCTTCGGCAGCCCGTCCGCCGAGAGCGCCCATGATCCGGGCCCGAAGCTGGGCGCGGCTGACCAGCATCTGCTCTTCATCGGGAGCAAACCAGGTGAGCCCCTGGGCCTGACCCCGAGGGATCAGCGTCACCTTCTGCACCGGGTCGTGGTCCTTGATCAACGTGCCGACAATGGCGTGGCCGACTTCGTGATAAGCAATCAGCCGTTTGCTGCGACCATCGGTGAGCGGTTTGCCCTCCATGCCGGCGATCACCCGATCGACCGCATCATCGATCTCGGCCAGGCTGATCGAATCGCGACGGCGCCGCGCCGTCAGGATGGCGGCTTCATTGAGCAGATTGGCGAGGTCGGCGCCGGTGAAACCGGGGGTGCGGCGGGCGATGGCTTCAAGCGAGACGCCTTCGGCCAGCTTTTTGTTGCGGGAATGAACTTCCAGGATCGAGAGGCGACCCTTGATGTCAGGGGGATCCACCTGCACCTGGCGATCAAAACGACCCGGCCGCATCAGCGCCGAATCGAGCACATCGGGACGGTTGGTGGCGGCAATGATGATGATGCCGCTGTTGCCCTCAAAGCCGTCCATTTCGGTGAGCAGCTGGTTGAGGGTCTGCTCCCGTTCGTCGTTGCCACCGCCGATGCCAGCTCCGCGCTGGCGACCGACCGCGTCGATCTCGTCGATGAAGATCAGACAGGGGCTGTTCTCCTTGGCCCGCTTGAACAGATCCCGCACCCGGCTGGCGCCGACGCCGACGAACATCTCGACGAACTCGGAGCCGGACAGCGAGAAGAAGGGAACACCGGCTTCGCCGGCAATCGCTTTGGCCAGCAATGTTTTACCCGTACCCGGAGGGCCCACCAGCAGCACACCCTTGGGGATGCGAGCACCCACGGAGGTGAAGCGCTCTGGTGTCTTGAGGAAGGTGACGACCTCCTGGAGGTCCTGCTTGGCTTCTTCGACGCCGGCAACGTCATCGAACTTGACGCCGGTTTCAGCTTCCATGGCGAAGCGGGCCTTGGTCTTGCCGAACTGCATCGCCTGGCCGGGGCCGCCGGGCATGCCATTGGAGCGCCTGGCCAGCAGCACCAGCGAGCCGATCAGCAGCAGCGGGAACAGCAGGTTGCCGAGCAGGCCTACAGCCGGTGGGGTGGTGCGCGGCGGATGGATGTCAAAGCTGATGCCCTGATCCTTGAGCTTGTTGATCAGCTCCGGAGCCAGGCCAGGCAGGTCGACCCGCAACTGCTGCACCCGGTTGTCGAGGTCGGGATCGACGGCTTCGATCACCGCGGTGCGACCCCCGTCGAAAATGTCCACGGCTGTGACCCGGCCGGCATCGACATAGTCAAGGAAGCGGCCGTAGCTCATGCGGGCCACGGCGGCATTGCGGGGCGCCACGGTGGGGCCGCTGGGGGTGAGCTTGTTGGGGCCTGCCCCCAGCAGTTGCCAGCCCAGAAACAGCGCCACTCCGATTGGCAGCAGCCAGAGAGCAAGGAGTCGCCAGCGCTGATTCATGGTGAAAAGAGCTTCTTGAACAATCGTAACGGTAAGCGTCTTGGGATCGTGACGTCCCAAGCGCTTACCAATCTGCCCCAGCGCCGTGACCCTCAGCCCACCTTCAGCCAGGGGCTCAACTCTGCGGTTCCCGCCAACGGGTCGGGCAGGGCGTCGGCCACACTCAGCGGCGGCTCGACGATCAACTCCTCAGCCGGGAAGCTTTCGACCAGCTCCGCTCCGCCCAGCCCGTGGGTCCAGATCTCAACCTGGCTGAGGCGGGGGGATTGGAAGCTGAGCAGCTCGAATGGAAACACGACACGCTCCAGGTAAAACTCCTCTGGACCGCAACAACGCACGATCACCATCCGATCGGTGGCGTTGCGATAACCACAATCCAACAGGGCCTGGAGCTCCAAGTTTCGAGACAAAGACAAGACATCCATGATTTACCCACCGACCGTTGCTTGCAGAAGGTGACCATGGTCACGGTTTGCCGGTCTTAAGGGTTTTTCCTGTTTCCAGCGATCTTGGGGAGCCGATTGCGCCTGGATCAGGAGCGGGCTGGATGTCCCTCCAGGGCCGCCGAGATCGGGATCTGCATCAGAGGCTGCGCAGCGCCACGATCGGGTCGAGCTGGGAGGCCCGCCGGGCCGGGACCACGCCGAAGAACAGGCCGATCGAGCCTGACAGCAGCACGGTGCCGATCACCGTGCTGGCACCGATGCTGGCGGGCAGGGGGGTGAAGGCTGCCACCAGGGCAATGGCGCTGATGCCCAGCCCACTGCCGATCACGCCGCCCAGGCTGGCCAGCACCAGGGATTCCACCAGGAACTGCAGCAGCACATCGGTGCTGCGGGCGCCGAGAGCCTTGCGCAGCCCGATTTCCTCGGTGCGCTCACTCACCGACACCAACATGATGTTCATGATGCCGATGCCCCCCACCAGCAGGGAGACGGCTCCGATCGCCGCCAGCATCAAGGTGAGCCCGCCGGTGATCGTGCCGACAATCGTCTGGGCATCTTTCTGGGAGCGCACCGAGAAGTCGTCATCGCGCAGGATGCGATGGCGCTGGCGCAACAGGTTCGTGATCTGGAAGCTTGCGGCGCCGGTGCTCTGTTCGTTCTGGGCCTCGATGCTGATGAAGCTGAGCGTGACGCCGTAGGTGGGATCCCGCCCGCTCAGCCGGCTCACCATCGTGGTGAGCGGGATGTAGGCCGCCTCATCCTGGTTGGCGCCGAACACCGCGCCTTTGGCGGCCAGCACACCGATCACCTGGAACGACTGGTCGCGGATGCGCAACTGGCGGCCGATCGCCTCCCCGGTCGGCATCAGCTTGTCGCGCAGATCAGGGCCGATCACCGCCACACTGCGAGCCCCTTTGAGGTCGGCCTCGCTGAGGAAACGACCCTGGGCCACTTCAAAGTTGCGCACCGGCAGGAAGTTGGGCGTGACGCCGGAGATCGTCGCCGTGGCGGCCAGGGAACCCGCCTGAACCACCTCGCTGAGGGTGATCTGGGGCGCCACGCGCCGGACGCTGGGCACCTGCTCAGCGATCGCCGTGGCATCTTCGAGCACCAGGGTTTTCGGGGTGTCGATCCCCTGGCGCCGCGTGTCGTTGCGGCCAGGCACGATGAACAGCACGTTGGCGCCCAGGGTGCTGAGCTGACCGGCCGCCAGGTTCTGGGCCCCCTGTCCCACCCCCACCAGGGTGATCACGGAGGCGTTGCCGATGACGATGCCCAGCATGGTCAGCAGACTGCGCAGGCGGTTGGCCTGGAGGGTGCTGAGGGCCATGCCCACGGTTTCCCGCAGCGGCAGTTTGTGGGCCATCGAAAGGGATGCCTGGACTTTGGGGAAGTCTGGCCTGCTGGCGATGCCGGCCGGCCTCTGGAGGCGTCCCGGCGCCTAGAAGGCCGAGGTGCCGCCCAACTCCATGGGGCTGAGCGCGCCGCGATGCACCACCCCTTCCTGCACCGCCAGGGTGATGATTTCGCCTTGACGCAGTGCTGTCGTGGCATTGGCGACACCCACAATCGCCGGGATGCCGAGCTGCTGGGCCAGGCGGGCGCCGTGACTGTCGGCCCCGGCCTGTTCGCAGATCAGCCCGCGGCTGCGGCTGATGGCGCCGTGATAGGCGTCGCTGGTTTCACTGACCACCAGAATTTCGCCTTCCACCAGGGCTTCAGCTTCGGCCGGGCTCTTGGCGACGCGGACCTTGCCGTTGATCGATCCGCTGCCCACCCCCAGCCCCCGAATCAGCACGGCCGACACCAGACCCACCCGCACCAGGTCGGTGGAACCACTGACTCCCTTGAGGGTGCCCTGGGTCTGGACCACCAGATCTCCCTCCTGCAACAGGGCCCGTTCCTGGGCCACGCCCATCGCCACATTGAAGGTGCTGCCGGTGTTGATCTGCTCGGCGATCAGCAGCGGAGTCACACCCCACACCAGCTGCAGCTGACGGGCGACGCTGACATCGCTGGTGATCGCCAGGATCGGCGTGCTCGGCCTGAACTTGCTGACGTTGCGGGCGGTTGAACCGCTCTTGGTGAGGGTCAGGATCGCCGCTGCGTTGAGTTGGCGCGCGATGGTGCTCACCGCCTGACAGATGGCGTTGGGGATGGTGGTGGCCATGTGGCTGTCGAGCACCCGCTGCGGGTAATCGCGCTCGATGCGGCGGGCGATCTGGGCCATGGTCGCCACCGCTTCCACCGGGAAATCACCGACGGCGGTTTCGTTGGAGAGCATCACGGCGTCGGTGCCATCGAGGATGGCGTTGGCCACATCGCTGACCTCGGCCCGGGTGGGCCTGGGGCAGGAGGCCATCGAATCGAGCATCTGGGTGGCGGTGATGATCGGAATGCCGAGGCTGTTGGCCTTGCGGATCAGCTCCTTCTGCAACAGCGGCACCTCTTCGGCCGGCATCTCCACGCCCAGATCGCCGCGGGCCACCATGACGCCATCACAGAGCGGCAGGA
>CALPMR020000063.1 GCA_943324725.2 Bordetella parapertussis
ACCCTGCGGGAACTCGCCCCCTGGACCGACACTCCCAAGGTGGTGCTGCTCACTCCGGGAGTGTTCAACAGCGCCTACTTCGAGCACAGCTATCTGGCCCAGCAGATGGGCATCCAGCTGGTGGAGGGCCGCGACCTGATCTGCGAGGGGGACCGGGTGTGGATGCGCAGCACCAGCGGCCTCGAGCCGGTGGATGTGATCTACCGCCGCATCGACGACGACTTCCTCGATCCGGATGTCTTCCGCCCCGATTCGCTGCTCGGGGTGAAGGGGCTGATCTCCTGCTTCAAGGCCGGTCGGGTGGCGATCGCCAATGCCCCTGGCACCGGTGTGGCCGACGACAAACTGATTTATGCGTATGTGCCGGAGATGATCCGCTACTACCTCGGCGAAGAACCGATCATCGAGAATGTGCCCACCTATCTCTGCTGCAAACCGGCGGACCGGGCCTATGTGCTGGCGAACCTGCCGAAGCTGGTGGTCAAGGCGGTGGCCGAAGCCGGTGGCTACGGCATGCTGATCGGCCCCCACGCCAGCGCTGAGCAGATCAGCGAGTTCGCTGCCAAGATCGAGGCCGATCCCCGCAACTACATCGCCCAGCCCACCCTGGAACTCTCCACCGTCCCCTCCCTCAGCGAGGGTGAGCTCTACCCCTGCCACGTCGATCTGAGGCCCTATGTGCTGCGCGGCAAGGGGGCCTGGGTGACCCCCGGCGGCCTCACCCGGGTGGCGTTGCGCCGGGGCTCGCTGGTGGTCAACTCCTCCCAGGGGGGCGGCTGCAAGGACACCTGGATCGTCGATGACAGCGCCGGCCTGCAGCATCAGAGCCAGACCCAGAGCCAGTCCCAGACCCAGAGCCAGGAGGTGTCCCCATGCTGAGCCGCGTCGCCGACTCCCTGTACTGGATCAACCGCTATGTCGAGCGGGCCGAGAACATCTCGCGCTTTGTCGAGGTGAGTGAGGCGATGGCGCTCGATTGTCCCCCCGGCAGCGCCGAGCCCTGGCTACCCCTGATCGATGCCAGCGGCGATCGCGAACTGTTCGACAAGCTCTACCCATCCGGCACGCCGGACAATGTGATCCGCTTCCTGGTGCGCGATGCCGACAATCCCAGCAGCGTGCTCAATTGCATCGACTTCGCCCGCGAAAACGCTCGCCAGATCCGCGATGTGATCACCACCGAGATGTGGGAGCAGATGAACGACGTCTACTGGAACCTGCAGGAAGCCAGCTTCTGGAACCAGCCACCCCAGGAGCAACTGCGCGAAATCCGCCGGGCCTGCCAGTTGTTCTATGGCATCACCGACGCCACCCTCAGCCGCGATCTCTCCTGGCAGTTCAGCCGCCTCGGCCGATTGCTGGAGCGGGCCGACAAGACCACCCGCATCCTCGACGTCAAATACTTCCTGCTGCTGCCCACCAATGAGGACGTCGGCGGTGTGCTCGACGAGCTGCAGTGGATTGCCCTGCTGCGCACGGCCGGGGCCTATCAGATGTTCCGCCAGTCCCAGCAACAGGCGATCGCCCCGAAAGCCGTGGCCTCCTTCCTGCTGCTGGATCCGATCTTCCCCCGCTCGGTGCGCTATTGCCTGGAACGCATCAGCGACACCTTGCGCATCATCCGCAGCAGCGCTGTTCCCGGTCCGCCCGATGATCTGGAATGCCTGGTGGGCCTGGTGCTGGCCCGCTGGAGTTTCACCCGCATCGACGAACTGATCGCCAATGGGCTGCATGAGGCGATCGACCATCTGCAACAGGATCTCAACCAGCTCCACGATCTGATCGAAGCGCGCTATTTCATCTCCTCCACCAGCACCCCTTCCGGTTCTGAACCCGCATGCGTGCCCGCGTAACCCATAGCCTCGATTATCACTACAGCGCACCGGTGCTGCTGGGACCCCATCGCTTCTGCCTCAAGCCCCGCGGCCACGGCTTCCAGCGCCTGGTGCACTTTCAGTTCGCGATCACACCGGAACCGGCCTGGCTCTATCCCCTGGTGGCCGCCAGCGGTGATGAGATTCTGCGGGCCCGCTTCGACGGCAGCACCGACCACTTCAGTGTGCGCTCGGTGAGTGAGGTGGAGACCCAGCTGCCACCGCCCCTGGCCATCTGCCTGGAGGAGAACGAACCCCAGCTTCCCTATCCGATCGGCCATCTCAACACCGATCTCAACGGGGCGATCGCCGGCTGGCTACCCAACGGCCAGCACGATCCGGCCGCGGTGGATCTGGCCCAGGAGGCGCTGATGGGCAGCGATCAGCGCGCGCTGATGTTTCTGGACCAACTGGTGGAGATGATCCAGGACCGGGTCAAGTACACCCAGCGCCACGTCGGTCCGGCCTGGCCGGCCGGCCGCACCCTCAAGGAGCGGGTGGGCTCCTGCCGCGATCTGGCGATGCTGATGATCGAATCCTGCCGCTGCGTCGGGCTGCCGGCCCGTTTCGTCAGCGGCTACCACCTGGTCGAACCGAAACCCAGGCAATACGACCTGCACGCCTGGGCAGAGATCTATCTGCCCGGAGCCGGTTGGCGCGGCTTCGACCCCAGCGGCATGGGGGCGATCGATGATCGCTACATCACCCTGGCCACCTCCTCCAAGCCCCTGCTCACCGCCGCCATCAATGGCAGCTTCTCCGGCGACGAGCCCGTGCAGAGCGAGATGACCTGGAGCATCGAGGCCGAAATCCTGGAAACCAACCGCCTGGCCGCCGAAGCCATGGACGTGCTGCAGATCTGAGCCGCCGCCGCCGCGAGACGGCGCGATCCAAAGCCGGCCTTAAGGATTTCGGCCTGGTAGCGAATCGGACAACAAAGCGCTCGATGCCGGGCGATGACTGCTGCCACTTCGTTCTGGCCCTCCCCCCATGGCCGCCACGCTCACCGGCAGTGCCCCGCTACCGACCAGCTCCCTGGCCCAGTCGATGCGACGCCACCTGTTCTCGAGCCAGGCCAAATCGCCGTCGCTGGCCACCAGCAACGACCACTACCTCTGCCTGGCCCTGGCCGTCCGTGATCGGCTGCTGACCAGCTGGGTCGACACGGCCGAGACCTACACGCGCCAGCACGTCCGCACCGCCGTCTACCTGTCGGCCGAATACCTGCTCGGGCCCCACCTGGAGAACAACCTGGGCAGCCTGGGCCTCCGCCAGGAAGCTGAAGCTGCCTGTCAGGAGCTGGGACTCTCGCTTGAAGAGCTGCTGGAGCAGGAGCCCGAACCGGGCCTGGGCAACGGCGGCCTGGGGCGCCTGGCCGCCTGCTTCCAGGAATCGATGGCCACGCTGGAGCTGCCGGCGATCGGCTACGGCATCCGCTACGAGTTCGGCATCTTCCGCCAGCAGATCGGGCCATCCGGCCAGATGGAGAGCACCGATCCCTGGCTCGCCAGCGGCAATCCCTGGGAGGTGATCCGCCCGGAGTGGAGCTACCCGGTGCAGATCGGCGGCCAGACCGTGATCGGCGTCGCCCACGACACGCCGATCCTGGGCTATGGGGTGCACACCGCCAACACCCTGCGGCTCTGGTCGGCCCAGGCTCCCGACTCCTTCGACTTCGCCTCCTTCAACGCCGGCGACTACACCCGGGCCGTGCTGCAGAAGGTGCAGTCCGAAACGCTCTCGAAGGTGCTCTATCCCAACGACGAGATGGAGCAGGGCAAACGCCTGCGGCTCAGTCAGCAGATCTTCTTTGTCTCCTGCTCCCTGCAGGACATGTTCCGGATCCTGCAGGGTCAGGGGTTGCCGGTGACGGAATTCCACCGCAAGTTCGCCGTCCAGCTCAACGACACCCATCCCGCCATCGCCGTGGCGGAACTGATGCGTCTGCTGATCGATGAGCACGGCGTCGACTGGGATACGGCCTGGAGCATCACCACGGCCACGATCAGCTACACCAACCACACCCTGCTGCCGGAAGCCCTGGAGTGCTGGAGTCTGGGGCTGTTCCAGCAGCTGCTGCCCCGCCAGCTGGAGATCATCTATGAGATCAACTCCCGCTTCCTGCGCATGATGCGCCTCAAATATCCGGGGCGGCCGGAGTTGCTTCAAAAGCTGTCGCTGATTCAGGAGGGGCCTGAGCGCAAGGTGCGCATGGCCCACCTGGCCGTGGTCGGCAGCCATCAGGTCAATGGCGTCGCCGAGCTCCACAGCGAGCTGCTGGTGAAACAGCTCTTCCACGACTTCGCCGCGATCTGGCCGGAGCGCTTCAGCAATGTCACCAATGGCGTCACGCCGCGCCGCTGGATGTCGGTCGCCAATCTGCCGCTTTCCCAGCTGCTCGATGAGACGATCGGCAGTGGTTGGCGGCGCGATCTCGACCAGCTCGGCAAGCTCGAGCCCCTGGCTGGCGACGCCGGTTTCCTGGAGCGCTGGCACGGCGTGCGGGAACAGGCCAAGCAACGCCTCGCCAGCACGATTCACACCCAGACCGGGGTGCTGGTGGATCCGGCCTCGCTGTTCGACGTGCAGGTCAAACGCATCCATGAGTACAAGCGCCAGCACCTGGCGGCCCTGCAGATCGTCGAGCGCTACCTGCGCATCCGCGCCGGTGAGGATCTGCCGCCGCGCACGATGATCTTCGGCGGCAAGGCCGCCCCGGGCTATGCCATGGCCAAACTGATCATCCGCCTGATCGTCGGGATCGCCGAGATCGTCAACATCGATCCGGCCATGGATGGCCGCCTGCGGGTGGTGTTCCTGCCCAACTTCAGCGTCAAGCTGGGGCAACGCATCTATCCAGCGGTGGATCTCTCCGAGCAGATCTCCACCGCCGGCATGGAGGCCTCCGGCACCGGCAACATGAAGATGAGCCTCAACGGGGCGCTGACGATCGGCACCCTCGACGGCGCCAACATCGAAATCCGCGACCGGGTGGGCCACGACAACTTCTTCCTGTTCGGCCACACCGCCGAACAGCTGGCCTCGATCAACCGCAACGGCTACCACCCGATGCCCTGGCTGGAGAATGACCCGATGACCCGGGAGGCGATCGATCTGATCGGCTCGGGACACTTCAGCGAAGGCGACCGCGACCTGTTCCACCCGCTGCTGGCCAATCTCTGCAGCAGCGATCCCTACCGGGTGATGGCCGACATCGGCGACTACCGCCGCGCCCAGAACGAGGTGGATGCCGCCTGGCGGGATCCGGGCCACTGGCGCACGATGTCGGTGCTGTACACGGCCCGCTGCGGCTTCTTCAGCAGCGACCGCTCGATCCGCGAGTACGCCGAGCGCATCTGGAAAGTGCAGCCCGTGCCTGTGCAAGCGTGCAGTGTGGTTCCCAGTGCGTGATTCCTGGACGATGAGCTGGATGGAACCTGCAGCCCGGGCGGCGGAAGCCCGTTTGATCAAGGCCGGCATCCAGCTGACCCTCGGCGGTGAGCCCACCTTCGTGCCGCTTGAACCCGAGGGGGCCGAATGGAGTGTCACGGCCGATGGCCCCACCAAGCTGCCGATCGCCCGCCGCCTCGGCCAGGAGCTGCAGCTGGCCGCCTGGCCCGGCAGCACCCTGCTCTATTGCCCCGGCAAGCGCTACGACGGCGAGGTCAACCCGCGCTGGGCCCTGCGGCTGATCACCGGCCTGGCCGGCCGGCCGCCGGTGCGTTGGCCCAACCCCTGCCAGCCGGGCCTCAGCGGCCGCCAGCTGACGGGCCAGGAGGGCGAAGCCTGGCTGGCCAGGCTGGCGGAACGCCTCGGCATCGAGCTCGAACCCTTGCCCTTGCGCGATCCCCTCGACGGCGAGCGCCGGGTCTGGGCCGTGCCGCTGAGCTGCGATCCCGATGAGACCAGCGTTCCCGACGACGACAGCGACCCGGCCCGGCGCTCGATCCCCTGGCGGCCAGCCGCCTGGCCCCTGGACGAGGCCCGGCGGGAACTCAGCGGAGCGCCGGGACCGGCCGGCCTGCGCCTGCCCCTGCAGCACATGCCGGATGATCTGCCACGCCAGGTGCTCACCCTGGAGATCGGCGCCGACGGCTGGGAGCTGTTCCTGCCGCCCCTCACCCGCCGCCCGCTGGAAACCCTGCTGCAGGCCGTGGCCGACAGCCTGGACGATCTGGCGGCGCCGCGGCTCAGCGGCGTGTTGCCGGTGGACAGCGATGGCCACTGGCAGGTGCTGGGGCTGACGGCCGATCCGGGCGTTCTCGAGATCAATCTGCCGATCTGCCACGGCTGGGCCGACTATCACGGCTGGATGACCCTGCTGGAGAAAGCCTGCGCCGCGCAGGGCCTGCGCAGCTGGAAGGCGGCGGCCGGCGGCCGCCAGGAGAGCACCGGTGGCGGCAACCACCTGCTCTGGGGCGGCCCTGACCTGGCCCACCATCCCTTCTTCAGCCGGCCGGCCTGGCTGGTGGGAATCCTGCGCTACTGGCAGCACCACCCGGCCCTTGCCTACCTGTTCAGCGGCCCCGGCGTGGGTCCCTCCTCCCAGGCGCCGCGGCCCGATGAGGCGGCCGGCTCGATCTTCGATCTCGAGCTGGCCTACCGGGCCATCGAACAAGCCGATGACGGCCGCAGCGCCGATGATCCCCGCGGCGACCATCGCAGCCTGATCGGCGAGACCTTGCGCCATCTGCACGCCGATCGCAGCGGCAACAACCATCGCTGCGAGATCAGCTTCGACAAGTTCTGGAATCCCGGTGCCCCCGCCGGCTGTCTCGGCCTGGTGGAGTTCCGGGCCCTGGAAAGCCTGCCCCAGGTGGGCTGGAGCAGCGCCATCGCCCTGCTCTGGAGCAGCCTGGCGGCCCACCTGCTGGAGCCGGCCCATCGCCCCCGGGCCCTGCGGGACTGGGGTCCGGAGCTGCACGACCGCCTGCTGCTGCCCAGCCAGCTGTGGGCAGACCTTGAAGCGATCCTGGCCGAGCTGGCCGCCGCTGGCCTGCCTCTGGATCCCACGCCCTACCGGCAGATCTGGGAGTGGCGTTTCCCAGCGCTGCTGGCGTGGCAAGAGGGCGCCGACGTGGTGGAACTCAGGCCAGCCCTTGAACCCTGGCCCCTGATCTGCGACACCCCCGTCCAGGGAGGCTTCACCAGCCGCTTCATCGATGGCTCGTTGCGCCGCTTTGAGCTGAGCGTCAGCGAGAGCTTCCGCCAGCACGGCAGCCTGCGGCTCAACGGCCGGCCGTTGCCACTTCAGGAGCAGGGGCAGGCCCTGGCGGTGCGCTACCGGCATCTGCGGCTGTATCCCTGCCTGCACCCGGCCCTTGCCCCGCAGCTGCCGCTGGAGCTGGAGATCCTCACCCCCAGGGGCAACAGCCGCTTTCAGCTCGCAGAGCAGGACCTGGCCTTCATGCCTCTGGATCCAGCCTCCCCGGCGCAAACCATCCCGGCGGCGACCCCTTGGAGTGGGCGCCAGCGTCCTGACGATGTGACGCTCGATCTGCGGCTGGATTGAGGCGGCACCAAACCTGACGTCGGCGTCCTGGACCGCCGCCGGGCCAAGGCACCAACGCCAGGCGCAAACCCTCACCAGCTGACGCCGTGCAGCTTGGGCAAGGGAGCAGTGCGGAACGTGGTGGCAAACAGACGCGGAATGCGGCGACTGTTGTACACGCGGAACTCGCGCATCACACTGGCACCCTGATCGCGCACGGCCTGATTGAGCACGACAGAGCCATCGGGATCGGAGACGGAGCGATGGAAGGTGCCGGGGGGAATGCGCAGGATGTCGCCGCCGGTTTCGAGGCGAACAATGTGATAGGGATAATTCCAGCCGAGATTGACCAGATAAAAGGTGCGGCCGCCGTGCAGCGCCAGCAGATTGTCTTCCTGGTGAGGATGCAGATAGAACTGCCAGGCGCCGGTCTTCTCCTCATCGGGAGGGCTGATGGCGGGGCCGCTGTGGATCACCAGATCGCGGGCATTCGATGAGGCGACGGTGATATCAAAGAAACGGACAGCCGGGGTATCGCGGAACTTCTCGTAGGGGACCAGCTCGAACATCGGCGCCTGGCGGGGCGCCCTCTGGGGGTTGGCGTGCAGGTGTTCGCTGCTGGGGCGGCTGGTGGTCATGGCGGCGGCTGCGGTTGGGCAGCCCTGGGCTTGGGGATGACCCAGTGAACCGAACGTCGCCGCTGTCAACCGTCGAGCTGGCTACCGAATTGCACTGCTGCTGGTCCACTTTGCCGATTGGTGGTAGCTGGGATGACGGCGCCGGAGCGACCGAAACTGGCCGATCGACCGGCTTGCGGTTGCTTGAATGGAGGTTGCGAGATGCTGGGGTTTCGATGCTGAAGCAGTCGATCAAGGCCCGCCTCACCGGCCTGCTGCTGGCCGGACTGCTGGCGCCCCTGCCGGCAGCCCTCGCCCAGTCCGGCGGCCCCGCTGGCGTTCCCTACAGGCCCACGGTCTCCGTACCGGACTTCAAGAACACCGTCACCCAGCCCAGCTGGTGGTGGCAGGGGCCCGTGGCGGCGGATCTGGCCGCCGTCCTGGCCAATGAACTCCAGGCCAGCGGCAACCTGCAGGTGGTGGAACGCAGCAACGTCGGCGCCGTGCTGAGCGAGCAGGAACTGAGCGAGCTGGGCATCGTGCGCCAGGGCCCCAATGCCGCCCGCAAGGGCCAGATGACCGGCGCCCGCTACATCGTGCTCGGCACGGTGACCTCCTACGACTCCAATGTCGAGGCGAAGAGCAGCGGCAGCAACTTCGGCCTGATGGGCTTCGGCAGCAGCAACCAGCAGCTCGAAACCAAGGACTACGTGGCGATCGACATCCGCGTGGTCGACAGCAGCAGCGGCGAGGTGGTGGGCGCCCGCACCGTCGAAGGCCGCGCCAGCAATGTCGCCGAGGCCCGCCAGCAGGGGGTGAGCCTGCTGCCCCTGGCCGGCGCCGCCCTGCTGCTGGCACCCAACATGGGTCGCACCGGCCAGGTGCTGACCGGCGCCGCCGGCACCCTCAACTTCGGCAACAACAGCTCCCAGGCCCAACGCACCCCCGCCGCCAAGGCGATCCGGGCCGCCCTCGCCGAGGCCTCCGAGTACGTCAGCTGTCTGCTGGTGCCCCAGGGGGACTGCCAGGCCCGCTTCGCCGCCAAGGACCAGCTGCGGCGCGAGCGCAACCAGGGGGTGCTGAAGCTGGACTGAAGGCGCCGCTCAGAAGGGGATCGGCATCGTCACGTCGGCGGGCTCGGGCGCACACAGGGGCACCCGCTGATTCACCACCTCGCCGATCACCACGATCGAGGGGGAGGCGAAGCCCTCGGCTGCCACCCGCTCGGCCAGGTCGGCCAGGGTGGCCACCAGCTGGCGCTGGCCCCGCACGGTGCCCTGCTGGATCACGGCCGCAGGCGTGGCGGCGGCGAGGCCACCGGCCAGCAGCTCCGCCACGATGCGGGCCAGGTTGTGCAGACCCATGTAGATCACCAGGCCGTCGCTGCTGCGGGCCAGGCCGCGCCAGTCGACACCGGCTCGCCCCTTGTCGATCTCCTCATGGCCGGTGACGAAGGTGACACTGGAGCCGGCCTTGCGATGGGTGACGGGGATGCCGGCGTAGGCCGGGGCGGCGATGCCGGCGGTGACCCCCGGCACCACCTGCACCGGAATGCCCCGCGCCGCCAGATGGGCCGCCTCCTCACCGCCGCGGCCGAACAGGAACGGATCGCCGCCCTTGAGCCGCACGATCGTGCCGTGGCGACTCGCCAGCTCCACCAGCACGGCGTTGGTGCTGGGCTGGGGCACCGAATGGTGGCCGCGGCGCTTGCCGACGAAGTGAAGTTCGCAGCCCGCTGGCACCAGATCCAGGAACGCCTGCGGCACCAGGGAGTCGTAAACGAGGGCATCGCATTGGCGCAGCAGCCGGTGGGCCTTGAGCGTGAGCAGCTCCGGGTCGCCGGGCCCCGCACCCACCAGATAGATGGTGCCTGGGCGCTGTGGCACAGAAGGTGAGGCACCCGCCTTGGCTACCCCAGGATCCACCGTGCCAGGGACAGCCATTTCGCGGGCAGCCGTGGCGGACTCAGCAGCGGCGGCATCGGGGCTGCCGAAGTCCGGGATAGCGGCGTCAATGCTGCCCAAGGCGGAGCTGGCCGAATCGAGCCTGTTGGAGTGCGGGCTGGCGAAATCGAGCTTGACGGGATCGGGAAGGGCCGGATCGGGCATAGCGGCGGGATCGGGGCTCATGGCAGCGCGGCCAGTTGCTCAAGCAGCAGCTGGCGCAGCCGGGGCCGCTCCAGCAGAGGCGCCGCCCGGCGCTGGCCGAGCTGGGGCTCCAGTCGCTCGGTGAGCCGGTTGGCAGCCAGGGCCAGCGGGAGTACGGGGCCGTCGATGGCCAGGGCAGGCTCCTCGGGATGCGGTGAACTGTATGGAGCCGCCAGGCAACAGCAGCCGAGGCTGCGTTGCAGATGGGCCAGATAGCGAAGGGCGAGGGGCCCCTCCAGCGGGTGATGCAGCAGCAGTGGCGGCCGCGCCGGAAGCCACTCGCCGCCGGCGACCGGATCCGCCAAGGCGACCAACTCCGCCGCCAGGGCCTGCTGCCAGGCCGGCCAGGCACCCAGGAACGGCAGGCGCCGCACGCCGCCGCCGGCTGGAACGACTGCCGGGGTGGGCCGAAGCTGCCGGGCCAGGACCGGCAGATCAACGCGGGCGTGGTTGCCCGGCAGCAGCAACAGGGGCACCAGGGTCAGCCGCCGATCCCCGGCGGCGGGGCCAGCGCCCGGCTCCGGCGGCGGCGCCGTCAGGGCCCGCAGCGCCACCGGCGCCTGACGGCGCTGTTCCAGCTCCCGCGCCAGCAGCTGGTACACCTCGGGAATCACACCGCCGCTGCGCCCATGCACCACCAGCAGCAGGGGAGTTGCCATGATCCGCTGCACCACCTGCGCCGGGCTCCGGACCGAACCCCCATGCTGCCTTCCGAGCCGGGCGATGGGCTGATCAGCGAGCGACGAGCCCGCTACAGCGAGCAGCTGGGGGCCGATGCGCTGCGCTTCCGGGAGCTGATCGGCAAGCTCGGCAGCGGTGAGCGCACCAGCACCGGCCTGAGCCGCGAGGAGGCCGCCGAAGCCCTCGATCGTCTGCTGCAGGGGCGGGTGAGCGACGCCCAGGCCGCGGCCTTCCTGATCGCCCATCGCCTGCGACGGCCCGAACCGCAGGAGCTGGCCGGCCTGATCGACAGCTACCGGCGCCAGGGCCCCACCCTGCTGCCGGCGGGGCGACGGGTGCTGAGCTTTGGCGTGCCATTTGATGGCCGCTGCCGCACGGCGCCCGTGCTGCCGCTGACCGCCCTGCTGCTGGCGAGCGCCGGGTTGGGGGTGGTGCTGCATGGCGGCGATCCGATGCCGGTGAAGTACGGCCTCAGCAACGGCGAGGCCCTGGCCGCCCTGGGGCTGGAGCTGCGCCAGCTGGACTGGCCGGCGGTGCAGGCCGGCTTCGCCTCCTGCGGCCTGGCCCTGCTGCACCAGCCGCGCCACTTCGCGGCGGCCGAACGGCTGATCCCGATCCGCCGCCAGATCGGCAAGCGGCCGCCGATCGCCACCCTGGAGCTGCTCTGGAGCTGCTGCCCCCAGGCCGATCTGCAGGTGAGTGGCTTCGTGCATGCCCCCACCGAAGCGTTGGCCTGGCAGGCCCTGGAGGCTGTGGGGCAGACGGAGCTGCTGCTGATCAAGGGGCTGGAGGGGGGCGTCGATCTGCCCACCAGCCGGGTGGCGATCGCCGCCCAGCGCCGCGCCGGCCAGGACACACCGGAGCGGCTGCTGTTGCAGGCCCGGGATCACGGCCTGCGCACAGCGGAGCTGGAGCTCACCAGCCTGGAGACCTGGCGCGATCAGGCTCTTGCGGCCCTGCAGGGCGCGGGCCCCCTGCGGCAGGCCTTGATCTGGAACGGCGGCTTCCAGTTCTGGCGGGCGGGGGTAGCCAGCTCGCTGGCGGATGGACTGGAACGGGCCGAGGCGCTGCTGGTCGGGGGCGCCGTGGAGCGCTGGCGTCAGGCCTGCAGCGCCCGGCTGCAGCGGCCGCGACGCTGCTTCGCCTTTGAAGCCGATTTCGTCGACGATCTGCGCTGCCTGCCGATGGCGGTGCGGCGCAAGCTCGATCTGGCCGGCGTGAAGCTGAAACTGCAGCACTGGAGCGAGCTCGGCGACAACGAGCGAGCCGAGCTGCTGACCTGGGCCGACGACCCGGCCGCGATCGAGGCCCTGCGGGCCCACCTGCTGGAGCGCACTGCTGAGCTGGGGGTAGGCAGAGCGAAGGAGCTGCCACGGCCGTGCGGCGAAGCCTGGCAGCTGGCCGACCAACTGCCGCCGGTGCTGCTCGAATCCTGTGCCCAGCTGGGCCTGTCGATCACGATCACGAGTTGGGCCGAACTCGACGAACTGCAGCGCTTCGCCCTGGTGAA
>CALPMR020000064.1 GCA_943324725.2 Bordetella parapertussis
CCCGGTTGACCAGGGTGGTCAGGGGGAGGGCACCGAGATCGCCGTCGAGGCGGCTGCGCAGACTGATCGTCTGCGTTTCAGCCTCCTTGGCGCCGATGACGCCCAAGACGGGAATCTTCATCTGTTCGCCATTGCGAATCAGCTTGCCGAGCCGTTCGCCGCTGCGATCGATGGTCGCTCGTACCCCCTGTTGCATCAGCTGCTGTTGCAGGGATTCGGCATAGGGCAGCACCTCGTCGGTGACCGGCAGCAGCCGGATCTGCTCAGGCGCCAGCCAGAATGGAAAATCGCCGGCGTAGTTCTCGGTCATGATGCCGAAGAAGCGCTCCAGCGAGCCGAAGATCGCCCGGTGAATCATGATCGGTCGCTGGCGACTGCCGTCGGCCGCCACATATTCGAGGTCGAAGCGTTCCGGCAGGTTGAAATCGAGCTGGATCGTGGAGCACTGCCAGAGGCGGCCGATCGCATCTTCGATCTTGAGATCGATCTTGGGGCCATAGAAGGCGCCACCGCCCTCATCCACCTTGTAGGGCCAGCCCTTGCGCTCAAGGGCTTCGATCAGGCCGGCGGTCGCCAGATCCCAGACCGCGTCCTCGCCGATCGATTTCTCCGGCCGGGTGGACAGGTTGATCTCGTAGTGGCGGAAATCAAAGGTGCTGAGAATGCGTTCGGTGAGCTCAAGCACCCGCAGGATTTCATCGCCGATCTGATCCGGCAGGCAGAACACATGGGCATCGTCCTGGGTGAAGCCCCGCACCCGCATCAGCCCATGCATCACGCCGGGACGTTCGTAGCGATAGACGGTGCCGAGCTCGGCCCAGCGGATCGGCAATTCGCGATAGGAGCGCAGCCGGCTGGCATAGGTGAGCACGTGGAAGGGACAGTTCATCGGCTTGAGCTGGAACTGGCGCTCGTCCACCTGCATCGGACCGAACATGCTCTCGGCGTAGAAGTCGAGATGGCCGGAAGTGCGCCACAACTCAATGTCGGCGACATGGGGGGTGTACAGCAGCTCGTAGCCGTCATCGAAGTGGGCCTGGCGCCAGAAGTCTTCGATCAGCAGCCGCATGCGGGCGCCGCGGGGATGCCAGAACACCAGGCCGGCGCCGGCTTCATCCTCGATCGAGAAGAGCTCCAGGTCGGTGCCCAGGCGGCGATGGTCGCGCCGGAGCGCCTCCTGCTTGCGGCGCTGGTACTCGGCCAGCTGCTCGGCCGTTTCCCAGGCCGTTCCATAGATGCGCTGCAGCTGGGCTCGGTTCTCGTCGCCGCGCCAGTAGGCCCCCGCCACGCTCTCGAGGGCGAAGGCCTTGGGATTGAGCTCACTGGTGTTGGCCACATGGGGGCCGGCACACAGATCCCACCACTGTTCACCGAGGGTGTAAAGGGTGATCGGCTCCTGCAAGCCCGCCAGGATTTCCAGTTTGTAGGGCTCGTTCTGCAGGCCGATGCGCCGCTCGGCCTCCGCGCGGCTGACCTCGAGGCGCTCGAGGGGCAGGCGAGAGCTGATGATCTTCATCATTTCCTTGCGGATTGCCTTGAGATCGGCCTCGGTGAACGGCTCGGGGTTGTCGAAGTCGTCATAGAAGCCGTTCTCGGTCCAGGGGCCGATCGTGACCTTGGCGCTGGGGAACAGGCGTTGCACCGCCATGGCGAGCACATGGCTCATCGAGTGGCGGATGCGCAGCAGAGCGGGGCTGTCGCTCGTTCTGGGCAGCTGGATGGCCGTTGTGGTGCTCTCGCCCGATGCCGTCTGGGGACTTACGGCCATCGGGGAGCTGGTCACGGAATCACACGATGAGAGTTGGTCCGGATCCTACGGACTCGCTTCAGGCCTGGGATCGTCACGCCTAACGGCGCGGGAAGCGGTGTGCTGCCTCGGTCTTGGCGGCCAGCCTTCGAGCGTCGCCGCGGCGCTGCAGGGTTGTGAGTCGCTCGCGGATCACCCGCAGGAGGAGCTGGGCAGCTCCGGGCCGGCCCCCTCTTGGTTCGGCCCAGGATCGGCGCTCCCAGTTCTCAATCTCCCTGGAGTTCGGCGAGAACGGGTTGGCCAATGCCAGCCCGGTCGGCAGTCGCGGGGGAGTGAATCCAGCCACCGCGCCAAAAAAGATGGCGAACACCAGGTCAACGATGACAGTTCTGGCAAACAGCAACACCTCGGTGACTCTGCGACCAGCGAGACGCTGATTCTGACTGGCGCGCAGCTTGGCCAGATCGTCACCGAGCTTGCTCAACATGCTCTGGCGCACTTTGGCCAGGGGTTGGTTGAAACCTGGCGGCAATTTTGGAGCGCCGGGGAGCTTGACCAAGGCGGTGTTGAGTTCGGTCAGATTCTGGCTGGAGGCGATTTCGGAGCGGACTGCAGCGATGGTGCCAACCATGCGTTCGGCCGGAATCTCGGCCAACACTCCCATTCGCCACATGGCTGAGGCCTGCAGGGGAATCAACAGCAGAAAGCCGACACAGGCGAAGCCACATGCCCTGCGGATCAGCATCGCTCCCTGATCCGTGGCACTCTGCTCGGGATCGATCGCCAGCAGCAGCGCGCAAGTGCCGATCAGGGGCAGGAAGGCAAAATTCTGCAAAGCCGTGATGGAGGTCATTTGCCAGGCCGGCTCGATCAGGCGCAGCGGCAGCATGCTGCTGAGCAGGTTGCAGGCAAACAGGATGTAGAGACCGAAGCCTGCAAGCTTTAAAATCCGGGATAGTTCTGATGGTTGGCGATCGAAAATCTCGTCCACTCTGTGATCATGGTTATCTGATGGCCGGAATTGTAGCGGCGTTCTTGTCAGCTGTTGCTCACCCCCTGTGGCTATGGCCGATGCGGCCCCTGGGGCAACCCGCAGCCGCTGCCGGGCTCTACGGTGAAACCGGCCACAATCGGCTGCGGTGACCCTTCGTCCAACTCCCTCCACCCTGCTCGCTGCGGCGGCTGGAGCCGAGCGCCGCAGCGTCGCCGTGAGCTATCTGCTCTGGTGCCTGTCCCTGGTGGGGGTCTGCGGTCTGCAGCGCTTCTACAACCGCCGGCCGATCAGTGGCCTGGTCTGGCTGTTCACCTTTGGCTTCTGCTACGTCGGCCAACTGGTGGATCTGTTGTTGATTCCGGATCTGGTGCAGAAGGCCAACCAGCACCTGCTGTTGCAGGAAGCGCTTGGCGCCGTCGACTCCTCCCGGCTGCCGTCACTGGAGCGCCAGTTGCTGCAGTTGGCGCGGCGATCCGGTCGCCAGGGCTTCACCATCAATGACGCCCTGCTGGAACTGCAGCTGCCTCATGGAGCCGACAGCGACATCGTCTATGCCGAGATTGAGCGGCTGCTCCATCGCCAGTTGCTGGATGTTGGCAACGATGAGCGCGGCCGGGTGGTCTACCTCGAACCCTGACGGCAGGAAGGTGCCGACCCGCCCCGGAGCTCAGGCCGAGAGGCCGCGACGCTGCTGGTTCCGCTCCTGGCTGTAGGCGCGCTGCAGCTCCAGGGCCACGGCCCGCCAGGTGTCCGGCAGCATGGATCGGCCCCGGCAGCGGCATTGACATAGCCGCGCTGCTCCTCCGCTGAACCAGGTGTCCTGGGCGTAGCGGATCGTGTCCATGCAGTGTCAGCCGTGTCGGGCTGATTCGGTATGGGCCTGGAGGTCTGCTGCGGTGTCATGGCAGCCAGTGGTCGGTGGAGCCTGGGGCGGCGTAGCAAGGCCACGCGGTTCGGCCGGACCATCTGACCCTGCCCGCGCAGCACCCCCAGGGCGACCAGCCCTGTTGGGACCGGCCTGGACATGCCTGGCGCACTGGGCGGTCCTGGCTGGTCCTTGACTCAGTCCCCTTGCGAGATGCCTGAACTGGCCAGGTCCCCTGGTTCTCGCCTGGCCACCGATGGCGCAGTGTCAGGAGCAGATCCCAGCGATGCCGTGATCAGCCAGCCGCTCAGGCACGACGGGCGGATCGCGGCTTCGATCCGCCCGTCGTGCCCCCGGCCCTTCGGCCCCAGCCGGGGGAGATTCCGAGCTCACCTGGGGTTGCGTCGCCCTGTCCGCTTGCCGGCGGCGATGCCTGGAGACGGTTCGCCGACAACAGGATCAGGAGCGGGCCAGGAAGCCCAGGGCCTGACGCACCCGAGTCAGGGTGGCATCAGCCACGTCGCTGGCTCGTTCGCGACCCTGGCGCAACACCTCAGCCAGGTACTGGGGATCGCTGCGCAGCTCGCTGTAGCGCGCCTGCAGAGGGGCCAGGGCTGCCACGGCGGCTTCGGCCAGCAACGGCTTGAAGGTACCCCAGCCCATCGCGGCGCATTCGGCTGCGGCAGCCTCGCGGCTACGGCCGGCCAACAGCGCATAGAGCGCCAGCAGATTGTCTGCCTCGGGACGCTCGGGATTGCCGAATTCCAGGCCCATCTGGGGGTCGGTCTTGGCGCGCTTGATCTTGCGGCTGATCAGCTCCGGTGGATCCAGCAGGGTGATGCGAGAACCCTCATTGGGATCGCTTTTGCTCATTTTGCTGCGCCCGTCGGTGAGGCTCATCACCCGGGCTCCTTCCTTGAGGATCAGCGGCTCGGGAACCTTGAGGATCGGGAGCCGCTCGCCGTCGCTGGCCCTGGGGCCGAAGCGGGCGTTGATCCGTTGCTGGGCGATGTCGCGGGCCAGTTCCAGATGCTGCTTCTGATCCTCCCCCACCGGCACCCGGTCGGCGTCATAGAGAAGGATGTCGGCCGCCATCAGCACCGGGTAATCGAGCAGGCCGGCGGACACATCCGAGCCCTGTTTGACGGCCTTTTCCTTGAACTGGATCATGCGCTCGAGCCAGTTCAGCGGCGTGACGCAATTCAGCAGCCAGCAGAGTTCGCTGTGGGCGCTGACGTGGCTCTGCACGAAGACCGTCGAGTGCTGTGGATCAATGCCACAGGCCAGGTACAGGGCCGCGGTGGTCAGGGTGTCCTCGGCCAGTCGCGCCGGCTCGTGGGGCACCGTGATCGCGTGCAGATCAACGACACAGAAAAAAGTGTCATGGCTGGTCTGCAGATCCACCCAATTGCGGATCGCCCCGAGCCAGTTGCCCAGGTGGAGAGCCCCGGTGGGCTGGACCCCGGAGAGCACCCGTGGCCGCTGCGTTGGCCCTGCGGCGACAGGAGGCTGGGCGCTGGTCACTGGCATCGTGCTGGCGTCTTCAGGCGTCGCCGCCGTTCAGCGCGGCCGGCTCCGCCTCCGCGGTTACGGGCTGAGCGTTGGCAGCGGCCGGATCTGGTGCGGCTGACTCCGGCTCGGACGCCGCCGTCTCGACGTCAACACCTGAGACTTGCAGGTCTTGTTCAGCCGCTGGCAGATCAGCTGCTTCCTGTTCAGAGGCCTCCAGTCCCGTGGCCTCCAATTCAGTGTCCTCCAATTCGGTGGCGTCCGGCTCCGCTTTGGTCGCTGCCGGACGGCTGGGCCTGGCGAACGGATCGATCCGCTGACTGCGGCCACCGCCACCGCCAGCCCCCGCGCTCCGGCCTTCGCCGCGGCGACCATCCCGTTCACCACCACCACCACTGCGTGCTGCAGGGGTGGTGGTGGACCGTTGTCCGGCCAGGGCTTGTTGCTGGGCCACCAGCTCAGTGAGCTGCCCGGCCTCCAGCTGCTGGGCCAGGGTGCGCAGGGCAAAGCCGAGAACGGCCACGGTGGAGCGCAGCCCGAAGGCTTCCTGCAGAACCCTGGCTGCCTGGAGCTCGTTGTCGCTCAGGCGGATGCGGAAGCCACCGGCTTCGCGTTGGCCTCCCTGGCGTTGGCCACCGCCTTCCCGCTGGCCCCCGTCCCGCTGTCTGCCTTCCCGCGGACCCCCGTCCCGACGACCGCGGCCCGAATCATCGGAACCAGCGTCGGCCAGGGGAGTGTTGGTGTCGTCGGCCATGCCCGCAGCACGCATTCAGGCGCAAGTGTGGCGCATCGAGCGGCGGGCAGGATCGCCTTCGGCATGAAGCCAGTGCAAGGTGTGCTGGCTGGCCGCCGGGATCCCGGCCCGGGCGAGCACCAGCAGCGGCAGGGAGCGGCATTCCTGGTTGAGGAAGCGCTGCCGGTACTCCTGCACCAGGGCGAGATAGCGCTCCAGGGTCCAACCCTGGTTGCCCCGCTCCTGAGCCAGCCAGAAGCGCTGCAGGGCTTCACGACAGGCTTCGCCGCCGAATTCCTGCCAGCACTGTTGCTGGGCCTGCCATCCCTGCTGGCCTGCCGCCAACAGCTCGCGATAGAGGGCCAGTTCGGGCGCCTCGCGACTGGAATCCGGGGGCAGCCGCGAGGCCAGCTGATCGATTCGCACACTGTCGAGCCGCAACCAGCAGCGATCCAGAAGCAACACCGGCAGGCCGCCATGCCAGCGCTGTTCCTGCTGCAGCAGGGCAAGACGACGCTGCAGGTCCTCCCTCTGGTGGGGTCGCAGGGATATCAGGGCATCCAGCATCGAGCCTTGTCCCTCTCAGGAAGACACCGCCTACATGGGCAGGCTATGGGCCTGGGGCGATGGCGGATGGTGTCGCCCATGGCAGAGCCTTGCAGCCGTCCCCAGGATCTGGGCTAAAGATGCAGTGCCCCCGGCCCCCCCCGTGACCCGCTCGGATACCCGTCTTGGCCCCGCGGCCCTCCAGATCCCCACTGCTGGCGCAGTTGATTCCCCTGGCGTAGCCGCTCCCCTCTGGCGCCGGCCGCTCCTGCTGGGCGGAGCCGCTCTGGTGGCGAGCGAAGCCGTGGGCCATCTGCTGCATCTCGAGGGCGGCTCCTGGCTTGGAATCGGCGCCCTGGCCGGGGGCTGGTGGCTGCTGTCGCGGCGCCGGCGGCCCGTGGCTCTGCCGCCGCTGGACCTCGCCGGCTGGATCGAGCGCTGCGACAGGGTGCTCGGCCAATTCGAGCGCTTGGATCCCGCTGCTGGCCCAGGCCAGCAGCGCCGGCGGGAGGAATTGACGACGTTGCGCACCACGCTGGAACGCAAGGAACTGGCGATCGCCCTGGCCGGCTGCCGCCTGCCCAGCGCCGAGCTGCAGCCCCGTTTTGCCGAGGCCCTGCGCGGTAGCCGGCCTCTGAGCCTGCATTGGGCAGAGCCACTGCCGAGCAGGAGTTCGGATTGGCGCTGGCCCCTGGCTCTGGAGCGCGCCGATGGCCTGCTGTTCCATCTGCATTGGCCCCTGACCGCCGCCGATCTGCTCTGGTTGCAGTCCCAGAGCAACAGCCAGTCAGGAGCGCACAGTCAGCCGATCTGGTTGCTGATCCAGGCGCCTGTGCCGCTGGATCGCGCTGAGCTGCTGGAGGAACTGAGCAGCCAGTGGTCGGCCCTGGAATCGAGCCAGGTGCTCCTCTGGGATGGCCAGGAGACGTCGCTGTCCCCGGTCCTGGAGCCTCTGGCGCCGTGGTTGGCGCGCCGCAGTCAGGGGCTGCGCAACAGCACGGCCCTGCGCAGTTTTGAGCAGATGCACGGGCGCTGGCAGGCCGATCTGGAGCTGTTGCGCCGCCGCGAGTTGCAGGGGTTGCAACAGCGCACCCAGTGGATCGTGGCGGCTGGTGTGGTCGCCTCACCGCTGCCCAGCGTTGATCTGGTGGTGCTGGCCATCGCCAATGGCCTGATGCTGCAGGAGATGGCCCGGCTCTGGGACTGCCCCTGGAACCTGGAGCAGCTGCGTGCCGCCGCCACGGAACTGGGCCGCGCCGCCCTGGCCCAGGGCCTGGTGGAGTGGAGCAGTCAGGCCCTGCTGGCGATGCTGAAGCTCCATGGCGCCACCTGGCTGGTGGCTGGGGCAGTGCAGGCTCTGAGCGCCGCTTACCTGACGCGGGTGGTGGGACGGGCGATGGCCGATGTGCTGGCCGAGTCGTGCGGGGTGAGTCAGCCCGATCTCGAGCAGATCCGCCGCCGGGCCGCCGTGCTGGTGGCCCAGGCGGCGGAGGGCGAAAAGCTCGACTGGAATGGCTTTGTCAACCAGGGCAGGCTGTGGTTGCAGCAACAGCCTGCGGCGGCCTGAGCCCATCTGCGCCGGCCTGAGCCCAATCGAGCCCCGCCTAACTTCAAATAACTTCATGAACGAATCTGACGATTCTCGTGCGCCTTTGAAGGAAGCGATTGAAGCCAAACTTTCGCCATAGCATCAAGAAACCCTTGGTGAGTTATTTGCCGCCAGATTGAACCGACCAGATTGAACCGACCAGGTTGATTCGACTGGTTCGGTTCACCCGAACGGGTCACAGAACCGATTGACTTGCCTTGGGTCTCCGTCCAGTTCGCACCCTCGTTCTTTTACCATGACCACTGCCATTCGCAGCGGCCGCACCGGAAGCTGGGAAAGCTTCTGCCAGTGGGTCTCATCCACCAACAACCGCATTTATATCGGTTGGTTCGGTGTGCTGATGATCCCCTGCCTCTTGGCGGCCACCATTTGCTTCGTTGTGGCCTTCATCGCCGCCCCCCCTGTCGATATCGACGGCATCCGTGAGCCCGTGGCCGGCAGCCTGCTCTACGGCAACAACATCATCTCCGGCGCGGTGATTCCCTCCAGCAACGCCATCGGCCTGCACTTCTATCCCATCTGGGGCGCCGCCAGCCTTGATGAGTGGCTATATAACGGCGGTCCCTATCAATTGGTGGTGTTCCACTTTCTGATCGGCATCTCCGCTTACATGGGCCGCCAGTGGGAACTCTCCTACCGCCTCGGCATGCGCCCCTGGATCTGCGTCGCCTACAGCGCACCGCTGTCGGCCGCCTTCGCTGTCTTTCTGATCTATCCCTTCGGTCAGGGTTCCTTTTCTGATGGCATGCCGCTCGGCATCTCCGGCACCTTCAACTTCATGTTGGTGTTCCAGGCCGAGCACAACATCCTGATGCACCCCTTCCACATGCTGGGGGTGGCAGGTGTGTTCGGTGGCAGCCTGTTCTCGGCCATGCACGGCTCCCTGGTCACCAGTTCGCTGGTGCGTGAAACCACCGAGACCGAATCCTTGAACTACGGCTACAAGTTCGGCCAGGAAGAGGAGACTTACAACATCGTGGCCGCCCATGGTTACTTCGGTCGTCTGATCTTCCAGTACGCCTCCTTCAACAACAGCCGCAGCCTGCACTTCTTGCTGGCCGGCTGGCCGGTGGTGGGCATCTGGTTCACCTCCATGGGCATCAGCACCATGGCCTTCAACCTCAACGGCTTCAACTTCAACCAGTCGATCCTGGATTCCCAGGGCCGGGTGGTGAACACCTGGGCCGATCTGATCAACCGCGCCAACCTCGGCATCGAAGTGATGCACGAGCGCAATGCTCACAACTTCCCGCTTGATCTGGCCAGCATCGGTGCCACCCCCGTGGCCCTCACCGCTCCGGCGCTCGGCTGAATGCCGACCTGGACCGGTTGCCCTCAATGCTCCGGACTTCAGAGACCTCAGTCTCCCGGTTGCGATGCGATCCAGTCCCCAGGCCCCCTCAGCCGAGGGGGCTTTTCCATGCTTGCCCTGAGTTGTTCACCTGGACCCAGCCGCAAAAAGATCAACACATCTGCGCTGGCTGAGTGGAGGAAATAGGTCGCCTGCTGCGGTTCCGCCTGGACCGGGATTGACGGAGCCTGGTGGGTGATCAGCTGCCCGGATGAGCGCAGGCCGAGAGGTGGCCAGGGAAGGTGTTGATTCAGCCGTGCCACCAGGCCGTTCCAGTGGAGATCAGCAGGCCGGCGTTGATCACCACGATCACAGCGGCACTGCACCAGCCCAGAGCCTGCAGCCAGGCGGGTGCTACCAGATCACCCATCAGCTCAGGCCGGCCGCAGAGCCAGACCAGGGGGATCGCAGCGAAGGGCAATTGCAAACTCAGCAACACCTGGCTCAGCACCAGCAACTGATTGATTCCCTGATCCCCCAGCAGAATCACGGTGATCATGGCCGGTATCAGGGCCAGGGAGCGGGTCAGCAAGCGCCGTTGCCAGGGCGGCAAGCGGATGTTGAGAAAGCCTTCCATCACCACCTGGCCCGCCATCGTGGCGGTGAGCGTGGAGCTCTGGCCGGCGGCCAGCAGGGCGACGCCGAACAGCACGCTGGCCACGGAGGTACCCAGGATCGGCGTGAGCAGGTGATAGGCCTGGCTCAGGTCGGCGACCGGCTCTCCGCCCCGCTGATAAAAGCTGCCGGCTGCCAGCACCAGAATCGCCGCATTGACCAGAAAGGCCAGGGTCAGGGCCACCAGGGTGTCCAAGGTGCTGAACCACAGAGCCTGATGGCGAGCCCGGTGCTCCCCCTCCCAGCGGCGGGACTTGACCAGAGCGGAGTGGAGGTAGAGGTTGTGGGGCATCACCGTGGCGCCGAGAATGCCGGCCGCCAGGAACAGCCGACGGCCATCACTGAAGCTGTTGAGCTGGGGAATGAATCCCTGAGCCACTTGCTCCCAGGGCGGTTGCAGCAGCATCAGCTCCACCGCAAAGCAGGCACCGATCAGAGCCACCATCGCGATCACCACCGCCTCCAGCCGCCGGACACCCCACTGCTGCAACAGCAGTAGCAGCAGGGTGTCGAGGGCCGTCAGAGCGACACCCCAGGGCAGCGGCAGCCCCAGCAGCAGATGCAGAGCGATCGCACTGCCCACCAGCTCGGCGATGTCGCAGGCCACGATCGCCAGCTCGGCGAGCAGCCACAGGGGCAGGCGCAGGGGCTCAGGTAACACCCTGGCGCAGGCCTGGGCCAGATCAAGGCCGGAGGCGATGCCCAGGCGGCAGCAGAGCGACTGCAGCAGCATCGCCATCAGGCTGGAGATGGCCACCACCCAGAGCAGTTCGTAGCCGTAGCTGGAACCGGCGGCCAGATCCGTGGCCCAGTTGCCCGGATCCATGTAGCCGACGGCCACCAGATAGCCGGGTCCCAGCACCCGCAGAAAGGTGGTCAGGCCCGAGCCTTCGGCCGGAATCCAGACGGAAGCCGCTCGGGGCTGGCTCAGCGACTCGACTGGAGGTCTCAGAGGCAACGGCAGGGCCAGGCAACCAGCGCCAACGCTAGGGAATCCCTGTCCCAGCCCTTCGCCTGGCCGCCACGGGAGCTGCCGGTGACACCCGGATCCACCAGAACGAAGCCTTCGCCGATCGCACGATCACGGTGGAGCGCTCGATCAGGGTGCTGGTGAGGGTGCAGAGGGTCGCGCTGGGATGGGCCTGCAGCCAGGAGCATCACCCGGCTGTGGTGGCTCCAGCGCTGCGATAGCCATCGGTGTCCCTGAGCCATTCACCATGGTGTCGCCCAGGGAGAGATTTTTTGCCGTGACACCAGCCCATGCTCCTCTCTGCAGGCCAGATCACGACGCTCGCGCCGCTCAGCGCTGGCCCTGGTGGCCCCTGCTGCCCCTCTATCCCTATGGGCATCGCCGCACCCTGGTGCGGGAACTGATTCCCGGCAGGATCTGGAGTTTCGAGCAGTTGCAGGGGGTCTGGTACGTGGCGGTGCCGATCCGCATGACCGTGCTCAAGGTGGCCGATGGCCTGATGCTCTATGCCCCGGTGGCGGTGACCGCTGAGGTGAGGGCCGAGTTGCAGCAACTGGAGGCCCGCCATGGCCCGGTGCGCACGATTGTGCTGCCGACGGCGTCGGGGCTGGAGCACAAGCTGCCGGTGCCGGCGATGGCCAGGGCTTTCCCCGAGGCCGAGGTGTGGATCACGCCGCACCAGTGGAGCTTCCCGCTGGCGCTGCCACCGCGCCTGCTGGGCTTCCCGGCCGGCCGCACCCGGGTGCTCGGCCAGGACGGTCTGCCCCATGCGGACCAGTTGCGCTGGCTGCCTCTGGGTCCGCTGAATCTGGGCCTGGGGACCTTCCTGGAATACGGCTGTTTTGATCAGGCCACCGGTGCCCTGCTGCTTACCGATGCCCTGGTGGCGATGTCTTCGGAGCCGCCGCCGCTGTTCGAGGCCGATCCGACACCGCTGCTGTTTCACGCCCGCGATCGGGGTGATGAACCGCTGCTCGACAGTGAGGAGCGGCGGCGGCGCGGCTGGCAGCGGCTGGTGCTGTTCGCCAACTACCTGCGGCCGGCGCCCCTGGATGTGGCCTCTCTGGCCGAGGTGCTGCGCACCAGCCTGGCGCCGGGTTGCCGCCACAGCCGCGCCCACTTCGGCCTCTATCCCTTCCGCTGGCGCGGTGACTGGCAGGCGGATGTGGAGGCCTTGCTGCCAGCGGGGCCTCCCCGCATCCAGGTGGCCGCCGTACTGGAGCGGCTCGTGTTTCCCCGGGCCCGGCCGGCCCTGCTGGCCTGGCTGCGGCAGCTGGCCAGCCTGGAGGCTCTGGCCTGGCTGA
>CALPMR020000065.1 GCA_943324725.2 Bordetella parapertussis
CCAGGATCCTGCGAGTGAGGCGCTGCCCGGCTACGCCGAAGCCAAACCGATGGTGTTCTGTGGCCTGTTTCCCACCGACGCCGACCAGTACCCCGATCTGCGCGAGGCCCTCGACAAGCTGCAACTCTCCGATGCGGCGCTCAAGTTCGAGCCGGAAACCAGCAGCGCCATGGGCTTTGGCTTTCGTTGCGGCTTCCTGGGTCTGCTGCACATGGAGATCGTGCAGGAGCGCCTGGAGCGCGAATACGACCTGGATCTGATTGTCACCGCCCCCTCTGTGATCTACCAGGTCAACATGATCGATGGAACCACCATGATGGTGGACAATCCCGCGACCCTTCCCGATCCCCAAAAACGAGAGTCCATTGAAGAGCCCTATGTAAAACTGGAGATCTATACACCAAATTCTTACAACGGTGCCCTGATGGAGCTCTGCCAAGAACGGCGCGGTGAGTTCATTGACATGAAGTACATCACCACCGATCGGGTCACCCTTCATTACGAGATGCCCCTGGCCGAAGTGGTGACAGACTTTTTTGATCAAATGAAGAGCCGAACCAAGGGCTACGCCTCAATGGAATACCACCTGATCGGCTACCGCCGCAATGAGCTGGTGCGACTTGACGTGTTGATCAACAGCGAAAAGGCCGATCCCCTCACCACCATTGTGCACCGGGACAAGGCTTATAATGTCGGCAAGGGCTTGGTGGAAAAGCTCAAAGAGTTGATCCCCAGGCAACAATTCAAAATTCCGATTCAAGCTTCAATCGGCAGTCGCATCATTGCCAGTGAAAGCATCAGCGCCATCCGCAAGGATGTGTTGGCCAAGTGCTATGGCGGCGACATCAGTCGCAAGAAAAAGCTGCTGCAGAAGCAGGCCAAGGGCAAGAAACGCATGAAAGCCATGGGCAAGGTGGACGTGCCCCAGGAGGCCTTCATGGCAGTACTGAAGTTGAATCAGTAATGCCCAGATTTCAGAAATAAATCATAAACCATCGATTGGTTTCCGCTTGAGCATGGCACAAACCATCTCCGCCGAATATCTACGTCTTCAGCAGGAATTACATCGCAACCCTGATTATGGCGTCGCCTCGGTTGCTTTTGCGCCGATCGTTGCCACCATCTGCCAACTCAACGCAATACGGAGCATTTCCGATTACGGATCAGGCAAGCAAAGGCTACGTCCAGCGCTTGTAGACAACGGGGTCATTCTTGAGGCCTATCACCCCTACGATCCAGCATTTCCGGAGGCTGGTGAGCCAACAACAGCACCCTTGGTGTGCTGCATCGATGTGCTTGAACATGTCGAACCTGCCTGCCTGGATGCGGTTCTGCAGGAGTTGGCCAGCCTGGTATCTCAGCTCGCCTTTGTCACCATTCACACGGGGCCAGCGATCAAGCGACTGGCCGACGGCCGCAATGCCCATCTGATTCAAGCCCCGCCCTCCTGGTGGTTGCCGAAGATCTGCAGCGTTCTTGAGGTCCTGCATCTTGAAATGCACGACCAGATGGGTCATGGCTTCTGGCTGTTACTTGCCCCTAAACAGCAGTCCCCCCTGATCGACGGGCAACCGGCAGGGGACTCATGAACAACGCAGCGCCGGGGGCTTTGGGTGCGATCCGAGAGCTGATCGCGGCGGGCAGACACCAGGAGGCGATGCCGTTGCTGGATGGCTTGCTGAGCAGCGACCAGCATGGACTGGAGGCCCTGCGGTTGCTGGCCGAATGTCAGATCCTTGAAGGCCAGGTGGCCGAAGCCTGCGCCAGTCTGCAGTTCTGCCTGCTGTGCGATCCCGGCCATGGCCCCACCCTGGTGAGCCTGGCCCGGCTGCTCTGGCAGAACGATCAGCTGGAGGCCGCACTGGTGCAGGTCCGGTCGCTTCTGGCCCTTGAGCCGGAAGGCCTGGAGGAGTGCCTGCTGCTGGTCAGGATCCTCCATGACGCTGAACAGTTTGATCAGGCGCTGCAGGTCTGCGACCACGTGTTGCACAGGCATGGTGATGCCGCCGAGGCCTGGTTTGCGCGAGCCATGGTGCTGCAGTGCCAGGGTCTCTATGCCCAGGCCATCGAGGCCTACGGCCGGGCTCTGGAGCTGCAGAGCGACTGGCACCAAGCGGCGGTCAATCGAGGGCTGCTGCGCCTGCTTGGAGGCGATGCCCTCCATGGTGGGCAGGATTACGAGCGACGCTGGCTACTCGGCGAGCTGGACGAAGCGCCGGTCGTTGGCCTGCCGCCCTGGGACGGACAGCCCTGCCAGGGCACGGTGTTGCTCTGGGCCGAGCAGGGCCTCGGGGATGAACTGTTCTGGCTTGGCTTTCTCTCCGCCTGGGTTCCCCAGGCCCAACGGCTGGCCCTGCTGCTGGATGCCCGCCTGGTGGGGCTGGTGGCCCGACACTTCCCGGGCATCACCGTCCTGCCCCGGACGGCAAAGCCCCCCGATCTGCCTGACGTGGTGGCGGCCCTGCCCCTGGCCTCCCTGCCCTGGCTGCTGGCGCGTCGGCAGCAGCCTTTGCCCCTGCCGTTCAAGCCCTGGCTGCGAGAGGAGCAGCCCGGCCCGGCCGCCGGCCCAGGCCGCCTGGGCCTGTTCTGGCGCAGTTTTCAACCCCAGCGAGGCCTGATCAAGTCCATCCATCTGCTTGATCTGGCGCCATTGGCGATGATCCCGGGGCTGGAGCTGCGATCGCTGCAATACGGCGATGCCAGCGAGGCCCTGGCGGCCTTCACCGCCGCCACCGGCACGGTGATTCAGCCGCCGGATTTTGATCCCTTTCATGACATCGAGCAACTGGTAGCAGCCATCGCCACCTGTGATGGCGTCGTCACGATTCCCAGCGTGGTGGCCCATCTCTGTGGTGCCCTGGGGGTGCCCTGTGTGGTGCTCTCCGCCTCGAGCCGAGCCAGGCCCTGGTACTGGGAGGGGGATGGGGACAGCTGCCCCTGGTATCCAAGTGTTCGGGTGTGGCGCTGCCCCGGCCGCAGCGCCTTGCCGCAGCAGCTCGAACATCTCAGCGCCTGGGCCAACGGCCTGCTCCAGCAACGAAACCAGGCGCATTGAGACTCCCCTTCGCAGCAGCGAAGTTGTCCGCCCCTGGGAAGGCTGGGGAAGTCGTTCGCTCCACGCTGCTGCGATGGCGGGTCGTCTCGATCGAAGGGGTGGGATTCGTGGTGTCTCGCCAAACAAGAACAAGGCCGAGGCCGGCTTTCTGCTGCCGCTGGCATCATTGGCCTCGCTGGTGATGTTGCTGGGCTGCCTGTCGATGCAGTCGATGACCCTGCAGAACGCCCACCGACTGGCAGCGCTGACACGCCTCAGACAGGCGGAAGACAGTTCGATGTCGGCGGCCCAGCAACTGGTGGCGGCACTGCAGAGCCAGCATCGCTGCCTGTTGCCCCTCCCCCTGGAGCAATGGTCCACGGCCGGTTGCATCAGTGCAACCCAACTGCAGGATCTGGTCCGGGGCGAGGTGAACGCCGTGCCCTATCAACTTGTCGGCTGGCGGCCCCAGGCGAACGCGACCCTGAGCGCGCAGCCTGCGGCTGCCGCCACAGCCGAGCTGCTGCTGGACCTGCACCCCCTCGATCGCCAACCGTCCCAGCGTTCAGCCTTCACCGTGGCACTGCAGGGCAACCCGCCCGTGGTCAGGGATCTGCGCCCCCTCGGTCTGCGGGGAATCGCCCCATGACCCTGAGTGAAACCGTGATGGCGTCGCTGGTGTTCAGCCTGACGGCGGCGGCCTCTGTGCATGTGCTGGATCTGGTGTCGATGTCGGTGCTGGAGCTGGAGAAACGACAGCAGCGCGCCGATCAACTGGAGGCAGGACTGGTGGCCTTCGAGGGTCTGTTGCGCAGCGCCAGCCACCAGGCCGCGCCGATGGGGGATTGCAGCCAGGCGGCTGGCCAGCTGCTGCTGGTGCTCCAAGCGACACTGCCGGCGCCCGGATTGCACCGGGATCTCAGCCTGGAGCCCTCGGGCCAGGCCCTGCAGTTGCAGCTCCGTGTGGATGGCCTGAGCCAACCACGCCAACGCCGCTATCTTCCCGCCGCCCTGGGGCTGTGCCCGGTGTCTTCGCCAGGGGAGGTGGCCCGTGCGACGTCCTGAGCGGCAGGAAGCTGGCGGTTTCAGCCTGGCGGAACTGCTGCTGGTGGTGGTGTTGCTGGGGATCGTCGGCACGATCGGCCTGCAACAGGTGGGTCAGGATTTCGCCAGAGAGCGGGTGGAGAGTGCCAGCCGTCGCCTCGCCCTCGGGCTGGAACTCGGCCGGGTGGCCGCCAGCCGCCAGGGGCGCCCCTGTGCCCTGCAGCTCCGTGACAGCGGCTGGCAGACACCGACGTCGACCAGCCTGCCGGCTTGCCAGGACGAGCGCCTGGGCCTGGGGGAAGGCATCGCCGATCCAGCCGTGCGGTTGGAGCACAACCTGCCGGAGCAGGTGCGCTTCAGCAGCAATGGTCTGGTGCTTGATGGGGGCACCGTGCGGATCTCAGCGACTGGCACGGATCTGGTGCGCTGCCTGGTGATGTCCCTGCCGCTCGGGGTGGTGCGTGTGGGGCGTTGGCAGGACGGTAACTGCCGGCCTGATGCAGCCCTGTAAGCCATGCAGTTGATGGACAGAAAGGGGATCGAGAACCACCGCCTGACGGGCTTTTCCCTGTTGGAGCTGCTGCTGGCTCTGGGACTGGGATTGCTGTTGTCCACCATGATGTTGCAGGCACTGCTGGTCCATGCCTCCAGCAGCGAACGGCTGGTGCGGCTGCTGCGAGAGCGCACCCTGCAGCGCCGCACGCTGGAGCTGATCCGGGCGGAGCTCCTGCTGGCCGAACGGGTGGAGCTGGGCTCCAGCGGATCGATTCAGACCAGCTGCCCCCTGGCCGGGCGGCGGCCTCTGCTGCGGATGCTGACGGCACAAGGGGCGATCACCTACTCGCTGGGAACAGCGCCAAGCTCAATCTGGCGAGGACAGGTGCTGATGCGCTGCGGTCCGGCCTACGGGCTCGATGGCCAGCTGGGCATCGGCGAATCCCAGAACCGGGTGGTGATCGATGCCCTGACCAGCCGCGGACTGGACATAACGCTGGCGGGGGCAGGGCAGCTGCATCTGCGGCTCAGCCAGCAATTCACGCCGCTGAACGGTGGCCCCCAGACGATTGTCAGCGAGGCCGATCTGGCAGCCGAGCTGGGGCTGACCTTGTGACAGGAGAGCGAACACTCGTCACAGCACCGAACACAACGCAATCAGGGATCGCAGCGACCAGAACCGAACGGGGCTCTGACGGAGCGAAGCAAGCCGAGGCAGGCAGCCATCCACAGGACAATCTTGCCACTCCAAGAATGTCGGAACATTGGGCACTACGGAGGAAGATGGGCAGATCGCCGCCATGATCCAGAGCAAGGCATCTCGCTTGATGGCGAGGAAGAGAAGTTCGCAATGACATCAAAGCTCCAACCGGCTCTTGATCACCCAGAAGCCTCTTGCCGCTCCGGCCCCAGCAAGAGGCAACTCGCCAGATGCAGCCGAACAGGGGCAAACAGGTATTTTGGCCATCGGCCGATCATCAAGTGATCTGCACAGTTAAAATCACAGCAATACAATTAGCAACATTGCGCTGAACGCCTCCAGGCCTCAGCCAGAATGGAGCAAATGACAAGAGCCCGCCAGACATTCAAACCAATAATCTCAATCAAGCCGAGGCTAAGATCTTGCCGATTCCAGATAGAGCTACCGGATCACAACCGAACAGCCAAGGCGATGGCAGATAAGTCCAACGCCAAAGGAATGATGAGGGAGCAAACCTCTGAGCCAGCCTGCTTCCGTACCGCAGACCAGCCGTTCAAACACGGTTTTCATCCTGTCCACGGCAGACGCCGCCGAGGGACACAGGCAGACACAAGACGAACACCATCCCATGGGACCAATAGTATGGTCAAATGATTGAGATTGATGGACCCATCAATCCATCGGTGCCTATCATCGGCGAGCGAGTTAGACAGTCAATCAGTAACGATCAGAAGATTTTGGTGGATGACGTGTGCTGGCTCAGCTCACAAAACTGCAGGTAAGATCGCCGTTGTTGCTGACGATTAAAATCGCCTTCTGAGAGGTGAGCGTCGAGAGCTGATCGAGGCAGCGAATGCCATCAGCCCTGGCCAGTCCCCAGCTCACCTCGAGGGCGGCACCGGTGCCTTCCGTGTGTGACTGGCAACCCTGGGTGATCACAACCCCACCTCGCGTCGCATTGACCGTTCCGGTAGCCGGCTGGTCACCGAGACCGGTGGCATTGATCACGGCACAGGCCTTAGCAAAACTGAGGCCATGATTCACCATGTTACCGATCAAAGCAGCATCACGGGCTTCCAGATAACGAGGCAGAACAACAGCGGTCAGAAGGAGGAAAACGGCCAGCGTCACCATCAACTCCAGCATCGTAAAGCCTTCGCGGGAGTGAATACCTGGCTTGAGCGCCACATGTTGACGATGCACGAGCCAACAAGCAGCCAACCCAGAGCAGCTGTTGCCATGAGAGGCATGCCTGAATCTTTGGGCCAAGATTCTGCTCAAAGGTTCAACTCATCATCTACATTGCAATACTAAGGGCTTGCAAGGTCGAAAGTCAATGCTGAAGAAACTGGGCTGGCTGAACAGCTATTCCCGCTTTCCACGCTTGCCGTTCCTGGCCAAGTGGACGAAAATCACCGACACCCACAGCAAGCCTTAAGACCTTTCGTCGATCATACCGATCAAACCTGAAAAGCCCAAGGAGGCACCACGACGAGCACAGTCATTCGATCGAGAACCCATGACCTCGTCAGAGAACACGACCAGAAAAGCCCTGTCCAGACACCACCAATCGCGATCCCCTGTTGCGCAAACTTTGGCAAGCCTTGCATGCCCAAGACAACAATCACAGCGACAGAACAGCCTCAATATTTCGAGAATGCGGCTACAAATTCCAAGCAGATCAACGCCACCCTTCATAACATCAATACATCAGGGCTTGCCACGATAAAAGTAAGGTTCTGCGCCAAATGGATGAATCGACAATCCAGCCAAGATCTGAGGTCAATCAAGCGAGACAAACACCGGGTGCAGGGTACCGCCCTGGCAGCCACCAGTCTTGCCAGCCGCCGCTGGGACAGGCAAGACAAGCAGGCTGCGGCCCTTCGGCGCGTCACCAGGATCAAGGCCCTGCTGGAACAGCGAAAAGCAAAACTCAAGCGGATAGAGCGGCAGTTGCTGCGCTGCCGGGCAGGTCAACAAACGCTGCAAGAAATGGCCACTGACGTGGAGGCCAACAGCCCCAATCGCGCCTCAAGCCACCAGCCGCCTGAAGGTCTTCTTGCCGAGCTGCAGCACCTTGCCCACCAGATCGTCGGGGCCGCTGAAGGACTGATTGGGATCGGCCACTTTCTCACCATCAAGCTTGACACCACCGCCCTGGATCGCCCGCCTGGCCTCACTGCTGCTGGCACAGAGTCCCAGGGCCGCCAGCAGATAGAAGGCCTTGGCCGGGAAGTTCACCACGGCCAGGGAGACCTCCTGCACCTCGGCATCGGCCGCTCCAGCTCCGGCGGCTCCAGCCACCAGGGTGGCCGCATCGGCCTGGGCTGCCTGGGCCGCCGCCAGCCCGTGGCGAGCGCGGGTAACCTCCAGGGCCATCCGCTTCTGCCGCTCGCGAGGATTCGGCGACAGCAGCGCCAGGTCCAGATCGGTGAGCAGGGTGAGATAGTCGTTCACCACGGCATCGGGCAGTTTCTCGAGCTTGGAATACATCGAGAGCGGATCCTCCGTGAGCCCAACCGTATTGCCCAGGCTCTTGCTCATCTTCTGCGCACCATCCAGCCCGGGCAGAATCGGCAGCAGCAGACCGAACTGGGGCCTCTGGCCGTGGTGGCGCTGCAGATCGCGGCCCATCGCCACATTGAACTTCTGATCGGTGCCACCCAGCTCCAGATCAGCCTCAATCGCCACCGAATCGTAGCCCTGCAACAATGGATAGAGAAACTCGTGCAACGAGATCGGCGTACCGGAGCCATAGCGATTGGCGAAATCCTCCTTGGCGAGCATCTGGCCCACGGTGCTGATACCGAGCAGATCAATCACCGCCGGCAGATCCATGCCCGCCAGCCATTCACTGTTGCGCCGCACCTCCAGCCGACCAGGAGTGGTGAAATCCAGCAGCGCCCGTGCCGGATCCTGACCCAGGCCCAGCTGCACCAGGTAAGTTTCGGCATTGGCCTCCACCTGCGCCGCACTGAGCTGCACCCGGGTGGCGCTCTTGCCCGTCGGATCGCCGATGCGGGCCGTGAAGTCACCGATGATCAGCACGGCAGTGTGGCCCGCATCCTGGAAAGCCCGCAGCTTGCGGAACAGGATCGAGTGACCCAGATGGATGTCCGAGCCGGTGGGATCAATGCCCAGTTTCACCCGCATTGGCCTGCCGCAGCCCGCCGCCTGGGCCAGGCGGGCGGCGAGAGTCTGGTCAGGATCGCTGAACGCCTCGGACGCGGTGGCGGCGGGGAAAAGGTCGGCGAGACCGCGGCTCAGCCAGGCCGGCAGGCCGTGAAGGTTTGACGCGGAGTCGGACTGCTCTTCCAGCTGCTCAACCATGGGATCGCGGGGGTTGACGCATCGTGCCGCCGGATCGTACGCAGGGGCCCCACCGGGGCGGCGGGACAGGCGCTGGCACGGGGAGGGGCAGGACCGCTGGACCTCCAAGGCCGGCCAGCTGAGCCGGGTCAGGTCCCGGCAGGGAGGAGCATCCAGGAGATGGCGATGGCCGAACCGCTGAAGGCCACCACCACCAGGGGCCAGCTGTTGTCGAGGTCTTCGAGGCGTTGTTTGAGGATGTCGCGGGTGGGCCCCTGCTCCAGCGCCTCCATGTGGGCATAACGGCGACCGATCCAGATCACCAGCACGAAAGCCACCAGCGTGATCACGTAGGCCACCACGTACACCTGATCGAGGAAGGTGAGGAAGGGCAGGACAGGCAGGTCGTCGCGATAGGTCTGTTGCAGGAACACCAGGGTGAGCAGCACAGTGACCGGGATGCTGGCGCGGGCATCCTGTTCATCGGGGCGCACCTTGAACACCAGCAGCACCATCGCCATCAGCACCGCCAGGGGCAGCAGCAGCCGCCAGAAGGAGGCCCAGGAGGAGGTGCCGAAGGAGATCTCGAAGAGGATCAGGCTGTAGTCGCTCTCCGCCCCACCGAGGCCGAAGTTGCTGGCGTAGTGGTGGCGGTATTCCGCGATCGACCAACCCTGGTTGAGCCAACCGATGATGCGCGCATAGAGGCCCATGCCGCTGTTGCGGATGTCGGGCTCAAGCCGCAGCTGCCGGTAGGTGAGTCCACCGTCGACATCGTCGACCTCGATCGCAATCGGCAGGCTGACACTCATGAACGGGTAATGACGAAAGCTGGCCTGATCGAGGTAATAGCGGCCCCGAAAGGTGAACAGCTGGTAATAGCTGCCATTGGCGAGTTTCACCGGTGCCTGCCCCACCGGCTCCAGCTGAGGCGGCGCATCGGTGATCAGGGTGTTGAGCAGACCGAAACGCTGATCGATCGTGGCACCATTGGCCTGCAGATAGCGCTGCAGAGGCTCATCCCAGGTCAGCCAGACATAACCACTTGAGGAATAGCTCGGGACGCTGAGATCGAGTTCTGAAGCGGTGTTGGCGTAGACACCAACCTGGACGTGGTGAGGGGCCAGCTCCAGCTCCTCCTGGTCGATGCGGGCCTCGCCGTCGGTGAGCACATCGCCGCGCAGGGTGCTCCAGCCGCTGGGGGGGCGCTGGTGCGGATCGATGATCAAAGCGCGGGCCGAAGAGGACAGGCGCAGGGCGTCGCGACTGCGCACCGGCGTGACGTCAATCCGGCTGATGGCCATCACCGCCAGAATCGTCGCAAGCACCACCGAGCCGATGGCTACAAGGTTCCAGCGATTTGGCTTCCGCACCGGCTGGTTGCTGAAGGTCGGCATGACGTTAAGGGTGCGAGGCAGCTCGGCCCTGCTGATCCCGCTGCTCGTCGCACTGCTGCCGACCTCAGCCCCGGCGCTACCGAGCCGGCAGCAGACGCCGCCGCTGAGCAACACCGAGCTCGTGCTCGGCCAGTCGGCTCCCCTCAGCGGGCCCTCCGCCCAGCTCGGCCGCGACTACCGCGAAGGGGCGATGGCCTGGTTTGAGGAGGTGAACCGCCGCGGCGGCATCCACGGCCGCAAGCTGCGGCTGGTCAGCCTCGACGATCGCTACGAGCCGGCCCTGACCCTGCGCAACACGCACCGACTGATCGAAACGGAGCGGGTCTTCGCCCTGTTCGGCTATGTCGGCACGCCGACGGTGAAGGCGATCCTGCCGCTGGTGGAGCAGGCACAGATCCCGCTGGTGGCCCCCCTCACCGGCGCGCGCCTGCTGCGGGAGCCGTTCCGACCGATGGTGTTCAACCTCAGGGCCAGTTACCAGGCAGAAATCGATCGCATCGTCAACGATCTGGTGCGGGCCGGCCGCCACCGGATCGCGGTGCTGCACCAGGAGGATGCCTTCGGCGAGGACGGCCTGCGTGCCACCCGCAGCGCCCTGGCCCGCCACGGCCTGCAGCCGGTGGTCATCGCCGGGGTGCAACGCAACTCCACCGCCACCGATGGGGCGGCACAGCAGGTGCACCACGCTGATCCAAGCGCCGTGGTGATCATCAGCGCCTATCCAAGCTCCGCAGCCTTCAGCCGCAGCCTGCATCACCTGGGCAGCTCGGCCCAGGTGATGAACGTCTCCTTCGTGGGCACCGGCGGCCTGCAGGACTCCCTGACAGGGGGGATGGCCAGCGGCATCGGCGTCAGCCAGGTGGTGCCCTTCCCCTGGAACCGGCGGGTGCCGGTGGTGGCGGAATACCTGCGCCTGATGCGCCGACAGCTGACCACGGTCCGCTACGGCTTCACCAGCCTGGAGGGGTTCCTGGCGGCCCGTCTGTTGACCGAAGGGCTGCAGAGAGCGGGGGCGAACCCGAGCCGCAAGGCACTGGTGAGGGCGTTCGAGGGCATGCACCGGGTCGATCTGGGCGGCTACCAGCTTTCGCTCGGTCCGCGCGATCACCAGGCCAGCGACTTCGTCGACCTGACCTTCCTGGGCGCCCAGCGCTGGGGGCCCTGAGTCACCGGCATCGCCCGGAACCCGTGGAGTGAGCTGCGCATTGAGGATGTGGGATCGGCGCCAGGGTTCCATCTCGTCGCGCTCCCGCAGGAGGGGCACCGCTCCGAAGGCTCCACTTGGGCTCCAACGCCAACACTGCGGCGATAGCTGAACATCAGTCCCGAGTCAGCTGCCCCCATGTCCAGATCGGCAGTGCGAGGGGCTCTGCAAGTCTGCTGGATACGTCTGTGCTCCGATCGCCACTGGCCTGGCTGCGATAGGCGCCACCGCGAGTGATTGAAGAAATGGCGGCGCTTCTGCACAACGGTGTTGCGCCAATCGGCTGCTTCGTGACCAGAGAACTCAGGTGAACCAACAGATCGTCACCGAAACCATGCCAGCCAGAATCACTGCAGCCGGCCAATAATCATCGGATTTGTCCAACCGATTCAGCGCCCTCTCCTGGACGATGGGATCTTCAATCTTCAAAGCACTGTAATAACGACGACAACCCCACAGCATCAGCAGAAAAGATCCAAGCGTCAGCGAATAAGCCACGACATAAACTTCATCCAAGAAGGTAAGATAAGGCAGCCTTGGCGTACCCGAATCCTGTGACTGCTGCAGAAAGACGAGCGTCAACAACACGGTGACCGGCATCGTCAACCGGACCTCCCACTGCTCAGGGTCCATCTTCGTAGCGCCCACGACCATCGCCATCACCGTCG
>CALPMR020000066.1 GCA_943324725.2 Bordetella parapertussis
ACCAGTCGGCGACTGTCACATTGCCTTTGAATTATCTGCCTGGCCAGCCGATAGTCGAGCCGTTTTCCTCACCACCCTCGCCACTGGATTTGGCGGCGGGTCAAACCATCTAATGCTAGGCGTGTCACGGGAATTGCCTGTGTTCTGCTGCTGAATTTTTCAACTTCTATTCCTAAGCTCGATGCGTCCTTGTAGCCAGTGCTGGCAATAGGGAGGCGCAATCCCCATAGTGTTCTCGCGGCAATCTTATTGTCCGCACAATCAAAGGGCTAGATCAATCTGAAAGGCAACAGCTTCCCAGCAACTGCTTAGAGCCTTCAGTGGACAAATATCCGAACTCATTGTCAACTCGGCTAGCCGCCACTGCTTCTTGGTTGTGATATGGCGCTAGCAGCTGGAAGTGCTTTAACTCGCTTGGTGAGTGATTGGAGAAATAAAAGCCCCTGCGGCGACAGGGGCTTGGCGCAACAGGCTTTTGCCCGCTGGAAATTGATGATTTGAACTAGAAACCCCAAATGACGGCGAAGGAAGCGCCGATGCCTTGCATAAAACCTTGCAGCCCGACCAGCCCTGATTTCACCACCATTGCTACTCTCCTATTGGTAGCCTCGAGGTAGGGGAGGACTGCGATCACGTTGTGGCTATTTTGAAGCCCTGCATTGAAATGCATGATGCTTGCATTGGACAATGTGTTGCTGGGCATGGCGCTGATGCTTGTAGCAGTTCCCTGGCTGAGCGTGTAAGCGCTGGCGGGGGTGACGGCGAGTGGCAGAGATGCCAGTGCTACAGCGGCTGTTCCTGCCAGCGAAAGCTTGAGACGGATCGGGCGTTGCATGACAGCTTTGGGCATGAAGGTTGGATGGTCCAGCAGCATTGCTGCTGCAAAATAGTAGAGCAGTGCATCGGTTTTTCAGCAGCGCGGGCTGAATCGTTTTCACAAACTGTTCCCTGCAAGCTATTGACTGCCGGCTCCTGCTGGCATCCAGGGCCCTCCGCCAGCAGCCTCCACGCCAATGGTCACCAGCAGCGCAGCCAGGGTGCCGGTGGGCCACCAACAACAGGTCCGATCTGTTGCGCCACCTGCTGGCCCGGCGGCAGGGCGCAACTGGCTGCCGCCCAGGAACGGCCCCTGACCACGGCAGAGCCGTACAGCTTCGCGAGTTACGACCGCCGCCGCAGAGGCCACCTGCCCGTTTTGCCAGGTACCGCTTCTTGATCCGCAACGACAGCGGGGCAGGCATCGCAGGACTCCTGACCGTGATCGGAGGAACCCTGTTGGCGCGTCTTGAGGCCCACCCAAGTCGTTGCACGGAGCTGCCTACCTCCGCGTCGACGCAGACCGTGTGCTGACCGGTAAACAGCCGCCGCACCACAGCTGGCGGGGCTGGCGGCCTGGCAGCCGGGCATGGTGCTCGCCCTGATCGACAACAGCGTCGTGGCCTTGGTGGCGCTGGTGCTGCTGCATCCGGCCGGCGTGGTCAGCACGGCCGGCGATGTCATGGCGAATTTCGGGGTTGAGGCTCCCCTGCTCCAAGCCACTGAGCGTCCAGACCCAGCTGTTGGGCCGCCGCCACGAACGGGGCATCCAGGCTGCAGAGGCTGGCCCCACGCCCGCTGGCGATGGCCAGGTGCAGGGCATCAGCGGCCCGCAAGCTTGTGGTCCAGCCGCGCAGGCAGGCGTTGGCATTGCCGAAGTCCTGGGGTTCCAGTTCCAGGATCAGCAGTCCCGGCGCCAGGCCGCGCTCAAAGCCCTGCAGCACCGCCTCGGCCTGCGAGGGGCTCAGCGCCTTGGTGCGCACCTTGAGGCCGAGGGCGGAATGGAGCTCGGTGATACTCCAGGAGCTGATCGCCAGTGGTGCACTGGCCTGGGCCAGAAATGCCGCGGCGGTGGGGGAGTGCACTTCCGGTGTCAACACCGCCAGGAGCACACAGGTGTCGATGTAGAGCATCAGGCGCTGGGCTCATCCCGCAACGCCCGGATGGTGTCCACGCCGCCGGCTGGCTGTTCGGGCAGCGAGGCGCGCAGGGCTGCGAGCTGGGGCAGTAGATCACGCACGCTGCAGCGGGGCACCAGCTCGGCGATCGGCTTGCCGCGGCGGGTGATCACCACGGCCTGGCCGGCCTCCACCGCATCCAGCAGGCTGGAGAGCTGGGCCTTGGCCTCTGCCACCGTCACCTGCATCATGGCCGTTGACCATCTGGATGACCAACTGTATGGCGAAGTTCCGTCGCGCCATCCTGCGGCTGGCCCTGCGCCAGGAACCTGCGCCATGAACACGTGCTGGCCGTCAGCCTGGTCGGCCCCGACCTGGGCGCCAGCACCCAGGTCCAGCGTGTCGTGCCAGGCGCTGGCGCTGCTGGGTTGGTCCACGCTGATCGGCAGATTCTCGAGCAGGCCAACGCTGCGCATGGGGGCAACTTCAACCAGTCGGCAACCGGTTTCAGCGGCTCCCGCCTCTTCCTGCCGCCTGCCCCCCCCGCTCGGGCAGCCATGCTGGCGGCGGCTAATATGACCACAAAACCAGGGAAAACCATGGCAGATGTGGTCGCAAGCCAGGTGTCCGTGCGGGATCTCAAGACCCATCTCTCGCAGTGGCTGGCCCGTGCCCAGGCCGGAGAAGTGGTGGAGGTCACCTGCCATCGCCAGCCGATCGCCCGCATCACGGCCGTGAAGCAACCGGATTCGGCCGCCACCAATCCGCTTCAGAAGGCGATCGATGCCGGCCTCGTCAGCTGGAACGGCCAGAAGCCCGTGTTCCCAACGCCGGTCAATTTGCGCGGCGAGGGAAAACTCATCAGTGAGATCGTGATCGACGATCGCGGTTGAGCTGGTGATCCTGTTCTGCGATACCAGTGCCCTGATCAAGTTGCTCATCTGTGAGCCCCAATCCGATCAGATGCAACAGCTCAGTTCCCGCGCCGAAGCCATCGCGCTCTGTCGGATCACCTGGGCTGAAGCGATGGCAGGCCTGGCCCGCCGCCAGAGGGAAGACCCCCTCAGCGGCGATGATCTGGAGTTGGCCCGGCAACAATTGATCCAGTTCTGGCAGTCGTTCGCCATCGTCGAGATCAGCCAGTCGCTTGTAGAGACAGCAGGCCGTTTTGCCGATGTCTTTGCCCTGCGCGGCTACGACAGCGTCCAACTGGCTGCCGCCCAGCAACTGCAGCTCACCACGGCAGTGCCGCTCACCTTCGCCAGTTACGACCGCCGCCTCAACCAGGCTGCCCAACTCCTGCGGCTGGAGGTGTTGACCTGACCACCCCCCCCTTGCCCTGGAGCATCGTCTCAGCCAGCAGGACAGCCCCGAGGCCGTGCTGCTCAGCCTCGGCGCCGAAATCCGCCAGCTCAGTGGCGAGCGCCTGTTCAGCGCGGAGTTGCTGCTGATGGAGCAGATCTTCGGGTTGCTGTTGGCGGGATTCCACCGTCAGCAGTTGCCCGGCGGCCGGGTGGCTCTGGTGCCGCCCCAGCCTGGCTCCGGGGCCCTGACGGCCCCAGCCGCTGCCCTCGATCAGGTGATCGCCGCCCTGGTTGAGGCGGCTATGGGCTCGCTGGTGGTTGATGGCCAGCCGGCGGTGCTCTGCTTCCCTGCCGGGCCGCTTTCGGCCTGAGCGCAACCGCCGCCGCTGCCGCATTGCGTAGAAGCCTTGCTTGCCAAGCGGCCACCCCAGCGCGGACGATGGCCATCAACCCCTTTGCCCCGGATCCATGGCTGTCGAACGCTCCTTCATCGCCATCAAGCCCGACGGGGTGCAGCGGGGCCTGGTGGGCGAGATCCTGGGTCGGTTCGAGCGCAAGGGCTTCAAGCTGGTGGGCCTCAAGCAGCTCACCCCCAGCCGGGAGCTGGCCGAAAGCCACTACGGCGTGCACCGTGAGCGTCCCTTCTTCGCCGGTCTGGTGGCGTTCATCACCAGCGGCCCGGTGGTGGCGATGGTGTGGGAAGGCGACGGCGTGATCGCCAGCGCCCGCAAGCTGATCGGCGCCACCAAGCCCCTGGAGGCCGAACCGGGCACGATCCGCGGCGATCTGGCGATCAACATCGGCCGCAATGTGATTCACGGCTCCGATGCCCCCGAAACCGCCGAATTCGAGATCGGCCTCTGGTTCACGCCCGCCGAGCTCAGCGACTGGACGCCCGCTGATCAGGTGTGGCGGGTCGAGGGCTGAGTGAAAGGTCGGGAGTCCCCCGCTGTTGAGGAAACAAGTCGCCAAGGGTTCAGCCATGACCCCCAGGCGGTGCGTCAATGACCGAATCCCAGCCGGTCACAAGGCCGGTTCACGGCCCAGCAGAAGCTGGAGGTTGTGGCGCTCTGCCTGCGGGAGGGCCAGGTCGGCAACGGGGTCGCCCAGCGCCTTGGCCTGCCCCCCTCCAGCCGCCTGGCCCGCCGGGCGGTGGTAGGTCCGCCTGGATCGGGGCCTGCTGTCGCCTGATCGCTGCGCTCACAGGTCGTCAGGCCGCCAACCTGGTTTGGGCCGGTGGTCGGGCCCGATCCGGAGCGGCGATGATGCTCGGCGGCAGCGACAAGGAGGCGCCGCCCAAGCTGGCGGCGCAGAACGGGGTCACCACCGTGGAGATCGAGGCGCTGTTCCTGGAACACCGCGGTTTCCACGGCGACCCACGGATCCCAGCAGCCGCTGCCCAATGGAGGGCTCAGAAGCCGCAGGCGCCGCCGGCCCTGCTCCAGGACCGGGCTGGCGACCCCGGATCCTGTTGGAGAAGCACAGGATCAGCTGCAGCCTGTCTGTCAGGGTCTGCTGCTGGGATAACGCAGTGGTGGAGAGCTTTCTCCCCACGCTCTGGCCCAGGGCTTCCGGGAAGCAATCGCTGGAGTTTGAGGACAATCGGAGCGAACTGATTTCTTCCCAGCCGCTGCAGCGCGATCTGGCCTTCTGGATCGAGAGCTGCTACAGCCGCGAGCGCCATCACGCAACGAGCGGCCAGCTCAGTCCGATCCTCGACGAGTAGCAGCAGCAGTTCATCATTGCCCGTACACTCACTCCAGCGACGCCCTGAGGCCTGTGCTCAACACCGGGGGAACCCCAACGCAGCATGAAAGCAGAGGCGTGTGAAGAACAACCGTCAGCGCCGATCCTGCGCAGGATCTGCCTCAGCTCAACGGCATGAGAGGCCTGGCAACTCGATGAGGAACTCCCAATCTTTTAAGCGTCAATGCGAGATTTGATTGTCAGCGTCGTCATTCCCACCTATGCCCGTCCACAGCAGTTGCGCTGCTGCCTGGATGCCCTCACAAGGCAAACGATGGCGAAGCACGATTTTGAGCTGGTCGTCGTAGACGACGGCAGTCCCGAGCCGCTGGATGAGATTGTGGCATCGTTTGTCTCCACGCTGTCGATCCGGCTCGTGAGACAGAAGAACGCCGGTCCCGCGATGGCCCGGAATCGGGGCATCCGGGAAGCCGCAGCTGCACTCGTGGCGTTCACGGACGACGACTGTCGGCCGCAGCCAGAATGGCTAGAGCGGCTTGTCGCCGGGGAACGGGCCCATCCAGGTGCCCTCATCGGTGGTTCCACCGTGAACGGCCTGGTGGATGACATCTTTGCCACGACAAGCCAGCTGATCGTGGATCTTGTCTATGAGCACTTCAACGCCGATCCCGACAATGGTTATTTTTTTGCGAGCAACAATATGCTCTGCTGTCGTCACAGGCTGCTCCAGCTCTCTGGGTTCGACACGACCTTTCTGCGCGCCGGTGCCGAGGATCGTGAGCTCTGCGACCGCTGGCGTGCCGCCGGTTTCAGGCTCGTCTGGCGCCGGATGCGGTGATCGAACACCGCCATGCCCAGACCTTGGGGACGTTCGTTGATCTGCACATGCGCTATGGGCGGGGCGCTCAGCTGTATCAAGCCAAGCGCCGAGCCCGTGGAACCGGAACCATGCGGGAAGATCTGGGGTTTCACTTCACCCTGCCCGGCCGCGTCTGGAGACGGCTCGGGCGCCCACCGGGGTATGGGCGGAGCATGCAGATCGCGATGGCACTTGTGCTTTGGCAAGTAGCGAATGCCGTAGGCTTTTTCGCAGAGTCTTCGAAGACTTTGTGTCGCTCCATCGCTTACGAGTGAGCCTTGTCACGCTGCACAGTTGTGGTGTGTCATGGCTGGATGGAGGCCTTGGCCACCATCGCGATCGAGCTTTTTGCTGTGCAGTCACACCTGTCCCTGCCGGCCAGCTGGCTGCGGCAGATGGGCAATCAAGCTTGTCATTGAGGAGCTGTTCGGCTGCAGGATCAATCGATCGGTGGAGCTGAACTGCGCGGCTTAAACGGTCGTCCACTGCTGCAACAACTGGCATTGTAGGAGCGGTTGGGGGATCGCATTCAGTAGGTCCATCTGTGCCGCTCGCCGAGCTGGGTTCACGTTGCATCCAGGGGCAGCTTGCCTCCTGGATTGCCAGGCAGATCGAGCCGGCAAATGGCTCCATCCACAGCGTGCTGATATCATCGCAAACGAATACATTCGCATCGTAGTAGATCACCTTTGCGACGATGTCAGGTGGCAGCTGAGCAGCTGAGCAGCGAGCAGTCGTGCAAAGTGAGCCGCCGTGAAGTGGCCCTGCAGCGGATGCTTGCGCAAAAGACCGAGATCGACTTGGTGCCAGCTGTCGTGCAGTCGCTCGTCATGCCACGAATCCAGTAGCCGTTCTTTGTAGCGAGTGCTGATGCCGCAATCCAGGATGTGAAGAGTGATGTGCCATCCATTCGCCAGTTTGTCGAGTGTTGAGCGACCCATGACAGCCAGCGCCAGAGCATACCTCTGGTCGGCCGCACTGCAGAGGTGAATGATGTTGCCTGTTAGGGCTATTTCAGGAGAGTCGATTGCTTTTCTCTGTTTGGTTTCTTCTGGAGTTTCTGGACGCTTGAAGATGTTTTTTCCTGCTTGAATCTGGCCTCCTGAGATGGGCGCTGCTCAACAGTTTGATGGGACTGTTGATCAAAGGAAGGCTGGCTTGGCCTGTCGTATTTTTCTATCCTGGGTGACGGCTGGATGCAACCTGGATTCGATGGGGCCAGGCGACGCGGTTCAGAAGCGATTCCAGCGGAAGGCCTGCAGCGGCTCGGCATCCGCCGGGATCGGCTCGCCGCTGAGGCCCCGGGCCACCACATCGGCGCTCAGCGCCGCCAGCAGCACGCCGTTGCGGTGATGGCCGGTGGCCAGCCAGAGGCCCTCGATCGGCCCGCTCCCCAGCAAGGGGCCCTCATCGGGGGTGCAGGGGCGGAAGCCCCACCAGCGCTCCATCGGTGGCCAGCGGCTCGCTGCCGGCAGCAGCGCGGCGATGCCCTGCTCCAGCTGGCGCTGGCCGCCGGGGGTGAGCCCTTCGGCGAAACCGGCCTGCGGTTCGCTGGTGGCGCCCACCACCAGCAGGCCGTCCTCGCGCGGCACCAGGTAGGTGCCGGGGCCGAACACCACCCGCGGCAGGGCGCCGATCGGCCCTTGCAGTGACAGCATCTGGCCCTTCACCGGGACCACCGGCAGCTGGGGCAACAGCCGGGCGCTCCAGGCGCCGCCGGCCAGCACCGCTGCCCGGCAGGCCAGGGCCAGTTCGCTGCCATCGGCGCGCCGCAGCCGCACCGCCTCCAGCCGCGGACGGGAAGGAAGGCCCGGGAGTGGTTCAACGCCTGGTCCCGAGCCTGGGGCCGCCGCCGTGGCAAGGCGAGCCGTTGCGTTGGCCCCATCGGGGCCGCTGGGGGCCGTGATCAGCTCCAGCACCTCGCTGCCCTCCTCGAAGTGCACACCCCGCTGCACACAGGCCCGTTCCAGGGCCCGCATCAGCCGGCGGCGATTGTCGATCTGGCCGTCCTGTTCGAACAGCAGACCCGTCCGCCAGAGCGGCCCGATGCCAGGAATCTCCCGCTCCAGGGCGCCGCGATTCAGGGCCGTGCCCCAGGCGGCCGTGGGGTAGGCGTCGCGCTCGGCCGCCGTGGCGAAGGGCACGACGATGCCGCAGGGCCTCAGGCCGCAGCCCAGGCCGCTGTCGGCCTCAATCTCGGCCACCCAGCCTGGAATCCGCTGCAGGGAGGCCTGGCCCAGGGCCAGCAGGGCGCCGCCGATGCCCTCGGCATGGGGGGCGAGCATGCCGGCGGCCACGAAGCCGGCGGCCTCACTGCGGCGGCGGCTGAGCACCAGCACCGACTGGTCGCGGCGGGCCAGCTGATGGGCCAGGGCCAGCCCCATCAGGCCACCGCCCAGGATCAGCACGGATTCGGAGGGGGGGGTGGCGGCAGGTGTCATCGCCGCATCGAGAGCTGGGAGGTCATCCTCAGTGTTTCAGTCCGATGGTCGGGCTGTGGCCCCTGGCCTGCGGCTCCGGATCTGCCCTGGAAGCTCCCCTGCCTAGGATCCAGCCCCAGCCTTCCCGGCGCTCTGTCGCCTCTGCCTTGCCCGAGGATGCCCTCCTCGCCCCAGCTTCCCTGGCTTCAGCTTTCGCCTCTCGCCACCCCTCCCCGACGTTGAATCGCCCCATGGCCAGCGCCCCCGCCGCATCCGTCACGTCCAGCGCCCCTGCCCCCGCCGATGCTGCGGCCGGCCAGGCCCCCTGGGAAGCGGTGATCGGCCTGGAGACCCACGTGCAGCTCGGCACCGCCAGCAAGATTTTCAGCTGCGCCTCCACCGCTTTCGGCGACGATCCCAACTCCCACATCGATCCGGTGGTCTGCGGGCTGCCGGGCACCCTGCCGGTGCTGAATCAGAAGGTGCTCGAATATGCGGTCAAGGCCGCATTGGCGTTGAATCTGCGTGTGGCGGAGCACAGCAAGTTTGATCGCAAGCAGTATTTCTATCCCGATCTGCCCAAGAACTACCAGATCTCCCAGTACGACGAACCGATTGCTGAGGATGGCGCGATTGAGGTGGAGGTGGCCGAAAAGGGCAAGGACACCTATCTCAAGACGATCGGTATCGAGCGCCTGCACATGGAAGAGGATGCCGGCAAGTTGGTGCACGCCGGCAGCGATCGCCTCGACGGCTCCAGTCATTCGCTGGTGGATTACAACCGCGCCGGCGTCGCCCTGGCCGAAATTGTCTCCAAACCCGATCTGCGCACCGGCCGGGAGGCGGCGGAATATGCCTCGGAGATCCGGCGGATCATGCGCTATCTGGGCGTCAGCGACGGCAACATGCAGGAGGGATCGCTGCGCTGCGATGTGAACATCTCGGTGCGGCGTGGGCCCGATGCCCCCTTCGGCACCAAGGTGGAGATCAAGAACATGAACTCCTTCTCGGCGATCCAGAAGGCGATCGACTACGAAATCGCCCGCCAGATCAAGGCCTATGAAGCCGGGGAACCGGTGCTGCAGGAAACCCGCCTCTGGGATGAGAGCAAGCAGCTCACCAAGAGCATGCGCAGCAAGGAGGGCGCCAGCGACTATCGCTACTTCCCCGATCCCGATCTGGGGCCGATCGAGGTGAGCGCCCAGCAGCGCGAGGCCTGGCGGGCCGAACTGCCGGAGCTGCCGGCCGCCAAGCGCCATCGCTATGCCGAAGCCTTCGGACTCTCTATTTATGACGCCCGGGTGCTCACTGATGAGCGGCCGATGGCGGAATACTTCGAGGCGGCTGTGGCCGCCGGCGGTGATGCCAAGGGGTTGGCCAACTGGATCACCGGCGACATCGCCGCCCATGTGAACGCCAACCGCCTGGCCTACGGCGAGCTGCCGTTGCGGCCCGCCCAGCTGGCCGAGCTGGTGGGCCTGATCGAGGACGGCACGATCAGTGGCAAGATCGCCAAGGAGATCCTGCCGGAGCTGCTGCAGCAGGGTGGATCGGCCGGCGCCATCGTCGAGACCAGGGGTCTGGGCATGATCAGCGATCCGGCCGCGATCACGGCGATCGTCGAGGAGCTGCTGGCGGCCCATCCCGAGGAGGTGGCGGCCTTCCGCGGCGGCAAGAACAAGCTGCAGGGCTTCTTCGTGGGGCAGCTGATGAAGAAGACCGGCGGCCGCGCCGATCCGAAGCTGGCCAATCAGATCCTGGTGGCGCGCCTGCAGGGCTGAAGGGTCGCTCCCGGCCCCTCGCCTCAGCGACGCCGTTGATCAGATCGCCCTGGTCGCCAGGGTCCGCCGCACTGCGGCCAGCAGGTCGTCGCGGCTGCCGTCGTTGGCGATCACCACATCGGCCAGGGCTCGCTTGCGCTCCAGGGGCCACTGGGCGCTGATCCGGGCCAGGGCGTCGGCCTCGCTCAGCCCATCGCGCCCGAGCAGCCGGCCCAGTTGGGTGGCCTCGTCACAGCTCACCAGCCACACCTCGCTGCAGAGTTCCTGCAGGCCGGCCTCGAACAGCAGCGGGATCATCAGCACCACCGCCGGCGCTTCACCCAGCCGGGCCAGCTCGGCGCTGAAACGCTGGCGCACCAGGGGGTGGATCAGCTGCTCCAGCCACTGCCGTTGCGCGCCATCGGCAAAGACGATGCGGCCCAGGGCGGCCCGATCGATCGCCGGCGCCTGCCCTACCGCGGCGCCATAGCGGGCCCGCACGGCGGCCGTGGCGGCCGTGCCCGGGGCGAGGGCCTCGCGGGCGTAGAGGTCGGCATCGAGCACCGGCAGGCCCTGTCCGGCCAGCAAGGCCGCCACGCTGCTCTTGCCACTGGCGATGCCGCCGGTGAGGCCGATGCGGCGTTGCTTCCAGGCCAGTCCCTGTGCGGCCATTCCTTTCAACGCCATAACTGGCGCAGGGCCCGCCCCAGCAGCATCAGCAGATCCGTCTCCAGCAGGGAGCGCTGCGGTGAGCGGGCCTCCAGGGCCACCAATCCCTCCAGTTTGCGGCGCAGCTCCTGCGCTTCCCGCTCCTGCCGCAGCTCCTGCCGCAGGCGTTCCTGCTCGCTCTGTTCCTCATGGCGCAGGGCGCCACCGGCCTGGGTCCAGGCCAGCAGCTGCCGCAGTTCGCCCGGATCGAGCCAGGTGCCGTGGCTGCGGCAGCGATCGACGATCACGCCACTGCGTTTGCCGAACAGGCTGCGGTTCATCATGTCGCCGCAGGCTGGACAGGCCCGGTAGCGCAGCGCTCCAGGCTGGCTGCGGGGCGACTCCACCAGGCTGTTGAGCAGGGGAGTGTCCACCTCCCAGATCGGGCCCACCGCCTGGCGCAGCAATTGCTGCAGGCTGCCGTGTTCCAGAAACAGGCCCAGGCAGGTGGGACAGCGATCCAGGCTGATCGAGGAGGGATGGCTCAGCTGGATGGCTTCAAGTGGGCCGTGGCCATCCGGGCAGTGCAGATCGGCCCGCGGCCCCCGGACTTCCGCCCGGGCCCAGTCGCGCAGATCGACATCGACATAGCTGCCGCAATAGGCGCAGCGGGGGCCGCCATCCTGCAGCGGAGCGGAGCAGCAGGGGCAATTCACGGGCCTGGTGGCGGTGCGGCTGGCAGCGGTGGTGGCAGTGGTGGTGCCAGGCGCCCCAGGCCAGTGGCTCGCAACGGCGGCCCGTCCCCAGCGCTGAGCGTCTCGCCAGCGGCGACCATCGGCTCTTCGCCACTGATCACCCGGCCGCTGCGGCGATCGAGAGCCGCTTCCACCTCCGCCGGCAGGGTGAGGTTCTCGATCAACAGGCTGGGAATCTCCAGCCCCAGTTCCTGCACCTCCTCCAGCAGCCCCAGGCGCAGGTCCCGGGCCAGCTCGTCGTAGCGGCCGGCCAGATCCAGGATCGAGTGCTCCCCCTGGCCCAGGGCGTCGGCCAGGCGGCTGACGATCAGGTTGCGCAGCT
>CALPMR020000067.1 GCA_943324725.2 Bordetella parapertussis
CCGGCAGCAGATCGACCGTGCCGCGCAGGCTCTGGAGCGGTTGCAAGGGGGCAGGGACGCTTACGGCCCCCCAGTGTGCCTGGGAGCGACCGCGGGCCCGGAGTTAGGACCCTCGGCCGACCGATCGGCCCCATCTGCGAAAAGGGCTTACCGCTCCGCTTGGCCCAGTGCCTTCCTGGGGCTCAGGCGACGAAATACCCCCGGTACCAGTCCGCGAACCACTCCATTCCGGTCTCGATCGGCGTGGTGGGTCTGAAGCCCACCAAGGCCTCCAGGGCCGTGGTGTCGGCGCCGGCGGTGGGTGAGCTGCCCCCCCTTTGTCGCTCCAGATTGAATCAGAGGGGTGGCCGTGGTCGTCATGGGGTAGCGCACCACCCCCCTCAACAATGTCGTCAATGGATGTGAAATCCCGCTGCATCCGGCCCTGGTTGAACACCTGGATCGGCTCGCCCGCCAGGATCGCCCGGGCGAACAGCATCGGCGCCATTGTCGGGCCGGCCCCAGGGCCATAGACGGTGAAGAAGCGCAGACCGGTGGCTGGCAGGCTGTAGAGATGGCTATAAATGTGCGCCATCAGCCCGTTGGCCTTCTTGGTGAGCGCATCGAGGCTCACCGGGTGGTTCGCCGCCTGTTGCTCACTGAACGGCCTGGCCCGATTGCTGTCCTAGCCGCGGAGAGGGCGGTTCAGGCGCCTTCCGCCAGGCGCTGACGGAAATAGGCGATCGTGGGCTCCAGCCCCTGCTCGAGGCTCACCGTTGGCTCCCAGCCCAGCTCCTGGCGGGCCAGGTCGATCATGGGCTGGCGCTGCAGCGGGTCGTCCTGGGGCAGGGGCCGGGTGACCAGCTCCAGGGAAGGATTGATCCGATCGCGCACCAGCTCGGCCAGCTGGCGGATCGTGAACTCGCCCGGATTGCCGATGTTGATCGGACCGGTGTGGCTGCCGTTCATCAACCGGATCATGCCCTCGATCAGATCGTCCGCATAGCAGAAGGAGCGGGTCTGACGGCCGTCGCCGTAGAGCGTGAGCGGTTCGCCCCTGAGGGCCTGAACGATGAAGTTGCTCACCACCCGGCCATCATCGGGCAACATGCGCGGACCGTAGGTGTTGAAGATGCGCATCACCCGGATCTCGGTGCCGTGCATGCGCTGGTAGTCGAAACAGAGGGTTTCAGCGATGCGCTTGCCCTCGTCGTAACAGGAGCGGATGCCGATCGTATTGACGCAGCCCCGGTAGCTCTCGGGCTGGGGATGAACCTCCGGATCGCCGTACACCTCGCTGGTGGAGGCCAGCAGCAGCCTCGCCCCCACCCGCCTCGCCAGACCGAGCATGTTGTAGGTGCCCAGGAAGCTGGTCTTGGCGGTCTTGATCGGGTTGAACTGATAATGCACCGGCGAGGCCGGGCAGGCCAGATGCCAGATGCGATCCACCTCCAGCCGGATCGGCTCGGTGACGTCGTGGCGGATCAACTCAAAACTGGGGTGGCCGATCCAGTGGCGGATGTTGTCCTTGCGACCGGTGTAGTAGTTGTCGAGGCAGATCACCTCCTCACCGGCCTTCATCAGCCGATCGATCAGGTGGGAGCCGAGGAAGCCGGCCCCACCGGTGATCAGATTGCGCATCGCCATCTCAGCCTTCTCCTACCCGCCAGACGGTAAGGCCGGCGGCCCGGGCGGCATCGGCATCGGCGATCGCCCGGGCGTCGAACAGCCAGGCCGGGCGGCGCATCAACGCGGCAAGGGCGGCCCAGTCGAGCTGGCGATAGGCGGCCCATTCGGTGAGGATCAGCACGGCATCGGCACCCCGCGCCGCCTCCAGGGCCGAGGCGGCCGGCAACCAGCCGCCTTCACCGGTCAGAACCGAGCCAGTCGCAGCGGCCTCCAGGGGCGCCTGCTCCAGATCCGCGGCAATCTGAGCCGGATCCACCTTGGCGTCGACGATCGCCAGCTGGGCCCCCTCCTCGATCAGATCACGGCAGATGCGGATCGCGGGCGATTCACGGGTGTCGTTGGTGTCGGCCTTGAAGGCGAAACCGAGCACCGCCAGTCGCTTGCCGGTGAGGGTGCCGAACAGGCTCTGCACCACCTTGCGGGCAATGCGGTGCTGCTGCCAATTGTTGAGACTGACCACCTGCTCCCAGTAACTGGCCACGGCCTCAAGGCCGTAGTGGCGGCAGAGATAGACCAGGTTGAGGATGTCCTTCTGGAAGCAACTGCCGCCAAAGCCCGGTCCTGCCTGCAGGAACCTGGCACCGAGGCGGGAGTCACTGCCGATCGCCCGCGCCACCTCGCGCACATCGGCGCCGGTGGCCTCACAGAGGGCGGCGATGCTGTTGATCGAGGAGATGCGCTGGGCCAGAAAGGCATTGGCCGTGAGCTTGGAGAGCTCACTGCTCCAGAGATTGGTGCGCAGGATGCGGCTCTCGGGCACCCAATGGCCGTAGATGCCCACCAGGGCCTCGATCGCCGCGTCATCTTCGCCGCCGATCAGCACCCGATCGGGCGCCTCGAGATCGGCAATCGCCGTGCCCTCAGCCAGGAACTCAGGATTGGAGAGCACCGAGAAGGTCTTGCCACCATGGACATCGCCCTGGGCAGCGGCCAGGATCGCCTTCACCGCCTCGGCCGTGCGCACCGGCAGGGTGCTCTTCTCGACCACGATGGTGTGACCCCGGGCGGCGGCGGCCACCTGGCGGGCCGAAACCTCGATCCAGCGCAGATCGCTGGCCTGACCGGCGCCGACCCCCTTGGTCTTGGTGGGGGTGTTCACCGACAGGAACACCATGTCGGCAGCCGCGATGGCGGCATCCACCTCGGTGCTGAAGTGCAGATTGCGACCGCGGGCCCGGCCTACCACCGCATCAAGACCTGGCTCGTAGACCGGCAGCCGGCTCAGGTCGTCATCGTTCCAGGCGGCGATGCGCTCGGCATTGAGATCGACCACCGTCACCTGGATCTCGGGGCAGCGATCGGCGATCACCGCCATCGTCGGCCCCCCCACGTAGCCCGCGCCGATGCAGCAGACCGCTCGTATCGCAGGTCTGGCCGGGGTCATCGGAAATCCAAGATTGGGGCGAGCTTAACGCCCGTTCAAGCTCGGCTCGGGCTTTCCGCCTGAGGAGCGAACCTTAACCTCATCCAGCAGCCTGATGCCGGCTGACCCTTGGCCAACCTGCTGATCACCGGAGGGGCCGGCTTCGTCGGCAGCCACACCTGCCTGGCCCTTCTCCTGGCCGGCCATCGCCTGCTGGCGCTCGACAACTTCGCCAACAGCGGCCCCGAATCCCTGCGCCGGGTGGCCGAGCTGGCCGCACTGCAGCCCCTGGTGGCCACGGGTCATGGCAGCTGGGCCACGGCCGATCAGAGACTGAGCCTGCGCCAGGGTGATGTGCGTTCGCGGCGGGATCTCGATCCTGTGTTCGCCGCCGAGCCGATCGATGGCGTGTTGCATTTCGCCGGCCTCAAGGCCGTGGCCGAATCGATCAGCCAACCCTTGCAGTACTGGGACGTGAACGTGGCCGGCAGTGTCTGCCTGCTCCAGGCCATGGAAGCCGGCGGTTGCCGAACCCTGGTGTTCAGCAGCAGTGCCACCCTCTACGGCCATCCCGAGCGGTTGCCGATCGCCGAAGCGGCGCCGATCCAGCCGATCAATCCCTATGGCCAGACCAAGGCGGCCGTGGAACAGCTGCTGGCCGATGTGGCCGGCAGCCACCCCGGCTGGCGCATTGCCCGACTGCGCTACTTCAACCCCGTCGGCGCCCATGCCAGCGGCCGCATCGGCGAAGATCCCCATGGCACCCCCACCAACATCTTTCCGCTGATCAGCCAGGTGGCGATGGGCCGCCGCCCCCGACTGGAGGTGTTCGGCCGCGACTGGCCGACAGCCGATGGCACGGGCGTGCGCGATTTCATCCATGTGATGGACCTGGCCGAAGGCCACGGCGTGGCCCTGGCGCTGCTGCTGGCGGAAGCGCCCCAGCTGCTGACCCTCAACCTCGGCAGCGGCCAGGGCCATTCGGTGCTGGAGCTGGTGACCAGCTTCGCCGCCGCCAGCGGTCAGCCGATCCCGATCCAGTTCAGCGCCAGGCGGCCCGGGGATTCGGCCATCAGCATCGCCGATGCGACCGCAGCCGAGCAGCGCATGGGCTGGCGCACCCACCGCGGCCTGGCCGAGATCTGCCGGGACGGCTGGGCCTGGCAACAGGCCAATCCCCAGGGCTATGGCGTCTGAATTGCCCTCAGGCGCTGCCGGACGTCGCCCTTGGCCATGCCGCCCTTCACCTCGCCGTGGATCTCAGACTCCTGCTCCAGCTCGCTGACCAGCGGATCGATGGGCCAAGCCATCCCCTGCTTGCCGGAGAGCTCGGGCCAGCAGAACGCGGTGGTGGAGGCAGCAGGCCTCGGTGTCCTGCAGCATCACGCTGACGCACTCCAGGCCCAGCTCCGCGGCCACCCTGCTGTCGTCGTGGCTGCAGCGATGGCCGGTGCCGCAGCCCGCAGAGCTGGCCTTCAGAACGGTGAGGCTGACCATGGCGGCGGCAGCCGCTCAGGGCCGCTCCCGATCGAGCCGCTCGGCCCGCAGCTGCCGCAGCCGTTCACCCAGCGCCGGCCCGGGCAGCATCCCCGCCGCCAGCAGCTCACCGGCGCCCAGGTCGGCGCGCAGATGACGCCAGCGCCCCCACCAGCGCCACAGCGGTCGCCTGCAGGCTCGCGCCACCACTCCCAGGCCACCGGCCAGGGCCAGGGCCACCGCTTCAGCGGACAGTCCCGGCGCTTCCAGCAGCAGGCACCAGCGCGACGGTGACCAGCAGAGCATCGTGGCGACGCCGTGCTCCGCCGCCGCCGCCGCCAGCCGCCGCTCCAGCTCCAGCCCCTGGGCCAGCAGGCGATGCTGACGATGGGGCAGCTGCAGGCGCTCGGCCACGGCCAGCGGCTGCGCCGCCACCAGCAGCAGGGCCGGCAACAGGGGCAGCCCCAGCCTCCCGGCCCAGCGCAAGCGCCGCCGCCAGCTGCGGTCGCTCTGCAGCGCCGCATCGATCAGCGGCAGGGCGCCCCAGCGCTGCAGGGCCGCCAGCGCCCGGGGCCAGGCCTCCCGCTCCAGCAGCAGCTCCAGCTCCATGCGCAGCCGGGTGCCCAGGGCCGAAGGGGCCTGCTGGGGCGGATCGCCCGGCCGCCAGGCCCAGGGCCAGAGCGCCAGGGTGTGGTGCAGCTGCTCCAGGCTCTCGGGCGCCAGCTCAAAGCCCAGCCGGGCCGCATAGCGGGCACCGCGGACGATGCGGGTGGGATCGTCGCGCAGGCTGGCGCCATGCAGCAACCGCAGCTGCCGGCGCGCCAGGTCGTCCTGGCCGCCATGGGGATCGAGCAACTCCGGAAACACCCCCTCCTGGACAGGAGGCGCAGACGTCCCGGCCGGCCGGCTCAACAGCAGGGCCATGGCATTGATGCTGAAATCGCGCCGCGCCAGGTCATCGTCGAGGGAACCGAAACACACCAGCGGGTTCTCGCCCGCCTCGGGATAGGTCTCGAGGCGGGCACTGGCCAGATCGAGCAGCAGTGGCCCGTCCGGCAGATCCAGCTCCAGTTCCACCGTGCCGTAAGCCCCGTGCTCCTGATAGGTGAGCAAGTGCTCCGGACCCACCAGCTGGCGCAGGCGACGGGCCAGGCGATGGGCCGGAGCGATCGCCGCTGCAGCGGTGGCGGTTGGCAGGGCCGTGCCTTCGTCCCAGGCGGCGGCTTCCACCACCAGATCGAGATCCGGTACGCCCAGCCAGGGATCCTGATGGACCCGATGCAGCAGCAGATCCCGCACCGCTCCCCCCACCAGCGCCAGGCGATCGGCGGCGGCAGCCTGCACCAGCTGGGCGCTGAACGCCGGCGGCAGACCGGGTAACGCGAAGGCCGACGGGGGGATCACGGGGCCTGGCCGGAGAGAATGCCTGCATCATCCCGGAGCTGCTCTTTGTCTGCCCTCACCCGCTGTCTGATCGAGGAGGCGGCCGCGATCGCGGCCAGCGCCCAGCGACTGGACACGGCCCAGGTGGAGGCCGCCCTCGATCGGCTGGAGGCCTGCGCTGATGCCAGGGCCAAGCTGGTGATCACAGGCGTCGGCAAGAGCGGCATCGTGGCGCGCAAGATCGCCGCCACCTTCTCCTCGATCGGCCTGATGGCCCTCTATCTCAATCCGCTCGACGCCCTGCACGGCGACCTGGGCGTGGTGGCGCCGGAGGATGTTGCTCTGCTGCTCTCCAACAGCGGTGAAACCCAGGAATTGCTGGAGATCCTGCCCCACCTGAAGCGGCGCGGCACCGCCCTCATCGCCCTGGTGGGTCGGGTGGAATCGACGCTGGCCCGCGGCTGCGACGTGGTGCTCGACGGCTCGGTGGACCGGGAGATCTGTCCGCTGAACCTGGCCCCCACCGCCAGCACCGCCGTGGCGATGGCGATCGGCGACGCCCTGGCGGCGGTGTGGATGGAGCGCCGCGGCATCTCCCCCCAGGACTTCGCCATCAACCATCCGGCCGGTTCGCTCGGCAAACAGCTGACCCTCACCGCCGCCGACCTGATGGTGCCGGTGGCCCGCCTGACGCCGCTGCTGGCCGAAACCCCCCTGGCCGAGGTGATCGCCCATCTCACCGCCGATGGCGTCGGCGCCTGCTGGGTAGCCCAACCGGAGGCCGGTGATCGCATCTGGGGGCTGATCACCGACGGCGATCTGCGCCGAGCCCTGCTGCAACACGGCGCCCAGGACTGGAGCCAGCTGACCGCCGCCGATCTGATGACCGTCGATCCGATCACCGTCGAAGGTGACACCCTGGCGATCAGCGCACTTGAGCAGATGGAGCGCAACCGCCGCAAGGCAATCGCCGTGCTGCCCGTGACCTCCACCGACCAGCGAATGCTGGGGTTGCTGCGCCTGCACGATCTGGTGCAGGCCGGCCTCACCAGCGCCTAGGGCTCCGCCTGGGCCGCCGCGATCGCCCGGGCCTCCTCCAGCTGTTCGGCGGTGTCGACCGACAGCGATTCGCCCTGCACCGCGAAGGTGCCGATGCCGATGCCCGCCTCCAGCAATCGCAGCTGCTCCAGTTTCTCGATCTCCTCCAGCGGCGAGGGCGGCAGCTGATTCCAGCGGGCCAGCACATCGGCCCGATAGCCATAGATGCCGACATGACCCCAGAAAGGCACATGGGCGTGCCAGTCGGCCGGATCGACACCCCGCACATGGGGGATCGCCGAACGGGAAAAGTAGAGCGCACGGCCGTCGGCGGCCACCAGCGTCTTGACGACGTTGGGGTTGTGCACCTTGTCGGCCCCCATGCGGTACACGGGCGTCAGCACCTCGGCCGCCGGCCCGAGCCGCTCGAATTCCTCGGCCATGGCGTCGATCACGGCGGCGTCGATGAACGGCTGATCGCCCTGGACATTGAGAATCACCGTCTGCTCGGCCGTCGTTCCGGCCAGCTCCACCATCAAGCCCACCACCGAGGCGATCCGCTCACTGCCGGAACCACAGGCGGCACTGGTGGCGATCGCCGGGAAGCCCCAGCGGCCCGCCGCGCTGATCAGCTCCTCGCTGTCGGTGCAGAGCACCACCGCCTCGGGAGTCCGGGCCAGGCGGCAGCGCTCCAGCACCCGCTGCAGCATCGGCTTGCCGCCGATGTCGGCCATCACCTTGCCGGGCAACCGCGACGATTCCAGCCGGGCCGGCACCGCCACCACGTAGCGCATCGGGTCATCCCTGATCAGCGCAGGAGCCTAGAGCTGCCAGTCGACGCTGGACTGGCGGGCCCGGCGCACCAGTTGCAGCACCGAATCCGCATCGGCCTCCGGGCGCTCGCCGGCACTCACCGCCCGGTAAAGATCAGCCACGCGCCAGCTCTCGGTGGCCGGATCGGAGCCGTGGCGGGGGATCAGATGCAGGTGGAAGTGGCGGGCCCCTTCGCCGAAGGCCACCGCATAGACACGCTGACAGCCGCTCAGTTCCCGCACCAGGGCGGAACAGCGCTGCAGCATCGGCCCCAGGGCGGCCGATTCGAGCGCATTGAAATCAGCCGGGCCACCGACGTGGCGCAGGCTGTCGAGGATCAGCCAGCCCACCAGCGGCGCCGGCAAAGGATGGTGGCGCAGCAGCCAGGGGCCGAAGCGACCGATCGCCAGATCCCCGGGCCCAGCCGCGCTGGCGCGTGCAGGTTGGGTGAAGCCGGAGCTGGCCAGCTCCCCATGGATCAGGCAGACATCACAGCTGGAGGGGTCGATCATGCTGCGAAACTCGGGCCAGAGGAACGCCGCGCCCATTTCCACTTTCCCTCACGCCGCCGCCTTCGCCCCCGACGCCGATACCGACAGGGAGCGGATCGCCGTGGTGACCGTGTCCTATGGCAGCGCTGCGCTGCTGCCAGCCCTGGCCAGGGATCTGGCGGCCCAGTCGCCGCCGCCTGAGGCCTGGCTGGTGGTGGACAACAGTCCTGAATCGGCACCTCTGCATGGCGATCTGCTGACGAACGCCGCCGCCGGGCTGCGGATCCGGACGATCCAGGGGGGAGAGGGGGAGGGGTTCGCGGCGGGCTGCAACCGGGCCCTGGATCTGCTGGCCGCAGAGCACTGGGACGGCTGGGTGTGGCTGCTCAATCCCGACACCGGCCTACCGGCCGGCGATGAACTGGCCTGCCTGCGGGCCCAGCTGAAGCAGCTGCCGGCCCAGGCTCTGGTGGGCACCGCCGTCGCCGATGGCGCCGGTGGGTATGAAGCCAATGGTGGCTGGTTCAGCGCCGGCCTCTCCTTCCGCGGCCGGCGCCTGGATCCGCGCGCGGCGATGCAGGACGAGCCGGCGGCCCCTTTGGCGCTCGACTGGCTGAGCGGCTGCAGCCTGGCGCTGCGGCCGGCGGCCCAGCCCGGTGCCGGTCGCTTCGACGAACGCTTTCCCCTCTATTACGAGGACATGGACCTCTGCCGGCGCCTCGCCCGCCGGGGGGCACCGGTGCTATGGCTGCGGCAACCGGTGATCGTGCATCGCAAGGGCACCGGCAGCGTGGCCCCCGGGGCCCGGCGGCTGCACCTGTCCACCCTGAGCTATCTGCGCTTCCTGCGCCGCTACAGCCCCGGCTGGGTGGTGGCGCTGCGCGGCCTGCGGCTGCTGCTGCTCAGCCTGCTGCGCCTGCCGCTGCGGCCCCGGCGCAGCCTGGCGGTGTTGCAGGCGATGGCCATCGTGTTGCAGGAACCCGCCTGAGACCATGCCCCTCGCCCTGTTCAACGGCAGCTACCTGAGCTCCAGGCCGACGGGCATCGGTGTGGTGGCCCGCGATCTGGTGGCCGCCCTGGATCCGGAGCTGGTGCCCCTGCTCGATCCCCTGGCGGGCGACCGCCCCGGCAGCCTGCCGATCCCCGCCAACCTCTCGCCCGAGCATGGCCGCCGCGGCCACCTGGAACGGCTGCGCTGGACCCAGAACCAGCTGCCGCGCCTGCTGCGCTCCAGCGGCGCACCGCTGCTGCTCTCGCCCCTGCCGGAGGCGCCGCTGCTGCGGGGGGTGCGCTCGGTGGTGCTGGTCCACGACCTGCTGCCCCTGCGCTATCCCCAGCTCACGCCACTGCTGGCCTACCACCTGGCCTACGTGCCCCTGGTGCTGCATCGGGCCGTGAAGGTGCTGTGCAACTCCGAGGCCACAGCCAGGGAGGTGCATGGCCGGCTGGGGGTGCCGGCCCGGCGGCTGCTGCCGATCCGGCTGGGCTTCGACCCGGGGCGGCTGCGGCCGCTCGGCCTGGCGCGCGAACCGTTTGTGCTGGTGCTGGGCCGCCACGATCCCCACAAGAATCTGGCCCGGGTGCTGCGGGCCTTCGCCGCCGTCCGCGATCCGGGGCGGGAGCTGCGGCTGAAGCTGGTGGGCCCTGCCGACGATCGCTACACGCCGCCGCTGCAGCGCCTGGCCGCGGAGCTCGGCATCGCTGATCGCTGCGACTGGATCGCCTGGGTGAGTGATCAGGAGCGGCTGCAGCTGCTGAACCGCTGCCGGGCCCTGGTGCTGGTGAGCCTTTGGGAGGGCTTCGGCCTGCCGGCCCTGGAGGCGATGGCCTGCGGCGCGCCGGTGATCGCCGCCCGCGCCGGCGCCCTGCCGGAGGTGGTGGGCGATGCGGCCCTGCTGGTGGATCCGCGGGCGCCGGCGCAGCTCGCCGATGCGATCAGCCGCATCGGCCGGGAAGCGGACCTGGCCCAATGGCTCAGCGCGGCGGGACCACCCCGGGCGGCTCGCTTTCAATGGGAGGCCAGCGCCCGGCAGGTGCTGCAAGTCCTGCGGGACTGCAGCTGAATCGCTGCGGCCAAACCAAAAACAAAGCCCAGAGCTGAGCTACTCCACGGGCCGTGGTGGTTCAGGGCACATGGTTACGAGGCCGGCGGCCGATAGGTTCAGATGTTTTGAATGACCGTGTGGACAGCCAAGGGCCACCATCAACGGCTGATGGCCGTAGCCCATCCGGCAGCTGGACTGGCCGGCGAGCCCTGATCACCGGTGGCCTTGGCTTCATTGGCTCCAACCTGGCCATCCGCCTGAGCCAGCTCGGGGCGAGGGTGACAATTGTCGACAGCCTGATCCCCCAATATGGCGGCAATCTTTTCAATCTGAGCGGCCACGAAGACGCGGTTCACATCAATCTCTCCGACATCCGCGATCGCTACTCCCTGGAGGCTTTGCTGAAAGACAAAGATGTCATCTTCAATCTCGCCGGCCAGACCAGCCATCTGGATTCGATGCACGATCCAGAAACGGATCTCGCCATCAATGGCACGGCTCAGCTGAGCCTGCTGGAGATCTGCCGGCGGGTGAATCCCGAAGCCCGCATCGTGTTTGCGAGCACCCGCCAGCTCTATGGCAAGCCCCAGTATTTACCGGTGGATGAAGCCCATCCCGTCGAACCGGTCGACATCAATGGCATCAACAAGCTTTCGGCCGAGCTTTATCATCGGCTCTACGCCGATGTCTACGGGCTCAGCACCCGCATCCTCAGGCTCACCAACACGATCGGCCCGCGCATGCGCATTCGCGATGCCCGCCAGACCTTCGTCGGCATCTGGCTGCGCCAGTTGCTGGCCGGCAAACCGATTGAGGTCTGGGGCGGTGACCAGCTGCGCGACTTCAACGACGTTGAAGATGTGGTGGATGCCCTGCTGTTGGCGGCATCTCTGGACGAACTGGCCTCGACGCCTTACAACCTCGGCTCCCATGAACGGCTGAGTCTCAGGGAACTGGCCGCGTTGATGATCCGCCTGCACGGCTGCGGTGAAATCCAGCTGATGAGCTTCCCCGCCGAGCGCAAGAAGATCGACATCGGCGATTACTACTCCTGCTACGACCGTTTCCAGCGGGATGCCGGCTGGCAGCCGACCCGCAGCCTGGAAAGCACCCTGGAGCGAACCCTCGCCTACTACCGCGAGCACCAATCCCACTACCTGTGATGCCGGTTCAATCCCCGATGGCGAACCCATTCAATTTCCCCCAGCAGGAACTGCTGCGCGACGGCCATCTGCTGACCGTGGCACTGCAGCGGATGACGGAGTCCGGGCAACTGATTCTCGGCCGGGGGGTCGCCGAATTCGAGGCCGGCTTCGCCGCCTGGCTCTCGCCCGAGCTGGCCGCCGAGCAGGTGCTGGGCGTGGCCAACGGC
>CALPMR020000068.1 GCA_943324725.2 Bordetella parapertussis
ATTTCTGCCACAACAGCCGCGTAGTCGCTCATTTGCCCTGCCAGCGAGGAGCTCTGCACTGCATCCAGCTCCACCACAGCCGCAGCACTGTTCTCCTGCGCCGCCTCGATCGCCCGCTGCGGCACCAGTCCAGCCCGGAGGCCGGCGATCACCTGGCGGATCAGTAGCTGATCAGGGATCTGCACCATCAGGTTCCGGCATACCAAGGCTGCCGGCAGGCTGTACCAGTTGCCCCCCACCGGGACGCAGCAATCCCTTGGCGACACGACGGCTGAACTCCTGCTCCACCAGGAGGTGACGGCCAGAGAAGATGAAGCCGCTGCTGCTGATCAGGGTGCCAGCATCAACTTAGATGGATTGATGTTGTTTCACGGAGGTGGCAGATTGATCCAATTGAATGGGTGACAAATCCCGGGGTCAAAGCGCCCTTCTACGCGGTTGACACCGGCTACAAGGGATAGTTGATGACCTCAGGGAGCTCCCTGCTGTTTCCCGGGTCAGCGTTCTTTGTCGACAGGGTCTGTTGATCCTGCAGGCCCGAGGGAAGCAGCTGCCGGCTGATGCGGATGTTGTTGGCTGATCGGGCAGGGCCGTTGCTTCTGGAGAGAGGGGGACAACAATGCGGAACATTTGTCGTCGAACTCTGAAATAGTTTAATGATGGAGTCGCAGTTGGCTTGTGTCTCAACCCGTTCATTGCGGAACCGGGGGGTGAGGTGGTCTGGGTCATGGTCGTCACATTCTGGATCGTGCTGCTTTTCACTGCTTCTTCATTTGTCTGATTTGTTCGCCGCTGCTGGCTTGGGATCCTTGCTGTGAGAGTCTGTATATGCTCTTGTTGCTTCTGTTGGGCTGGCTTGGGATCAGGCTTTGGATCAGAGCTGGCATTCGGCCACTGTTCAGACCATCAGGGCTGTAACTCATGCAGCAAGACAGGTGGCTATCGATGCAGACCATTTCTCGACTGGCGATCCGGCGCAGAATCCGGACAGGGCCACGAACCTTCTGGTTGGCCTATCTCCTCTGGCTGCGCGCTGACTGTGTGGATCTGAGCGCCGCATTTGCTTATCACACCCTGCAGTCTTTTTTCCCTGCTCTGCTGATTGTGTTGTCAGTACTTTCGAGGTTGTTGGGACGCAATGAGGATCTCCTTGCCAGGGTCCACCAGCAGGTGGCTCAGCTTCTGCCGCCTGCCAGTATGCCCATTTTTGAGGCAACCTTGGATCGATTCACTCGACAGGGTCTGGGTGCGGGGCTGCTGGGTGTGTTGTTGCTCGTGATCAATGCCAACAACATCTATCTCACCTTGCAGCGGGGTGCCGATCGCCTCTGGTGGAATCGTCCCTTCGGTTTTGATGGTCTGCCCTGGCAAAAGATCGTGCGCCGCTTTGTGTTGTTACGTTTGAAGGCGTTTGTTTTGCTGATATTGGTTTCTGTACTGATTATTGCGGATCAACTGATCAGTAATCTGCGCTTCTTTGGTTTCAAGATTTTGCGTCATTGGATGTTGGAGGCTTTTCCTCGGCCGTTCCATTGGTTGCTGTCGGTCTCCGGTGGTATGGATGTGCTGATCTCGCTGGGCATCGGTTGCCTCAGTGCCCTGATTCTGCTCTGGTTGTTGCCTTCTCGGCCCATCCGTCTGCAGCCCTTGGTTCTGCCTGCCGTCCTGGTGGGTTCAGCACTCACCCTTCTCAACCTTCTGTTGGGGCGCAGCCTGGTGGCGATGGGGCTGCGCTTCCAGGCCTATGGCGTGGTCGGGGCTGTGTTGGTGCTGACCCTCTGGGTCTGGTTGGTGGGCGTCATCCTTTACTACGGTCAGTGTCTTGGGGTTGTGCTGGCAAGCCGGGCCACAGGGGGGCGATCCACACTGCAGGCTCCCTGAGCATTTGCCCCTGTGGCCAGTCAAGATGGAAGGATCGTTTCGTCTGCAGCGATGCCCAAGATCCTTCCTTTGATGCGTTCAGCTCAGGATCGTCCTGGCCGCATTCGCCCGCTTGTCGCCACCCTGGCCCTGGTCTGTACGGCTGTCGGCGCGGTGGTGGTGATCGGCTTCACCACCCTGGCGCTGGTGCCACTGCTCTTGTCTGTTGCTGTGGTCGGCGCCTGGTTGCTGGCACTGCTGCTGTTCGGCTGGGCCGGGATTGAAGGGCTGGCGGCCTTGGAGCGCTGGTTCGAGTCCGACTCCCGCTTTCAACGCTGATGCAGCGACCCATCCCCTGGCTGTGGATTGTGTTTGGCGGGCTGCTGTTGTTGGCGCCTGGAGCGATCGGCCGCCTTCTGCTCGATGTCGCAGAGGGTCTGACCTTCTTGTTGGTGGTGTTGCCCTTGTTGGCCGCAGGGGCGGGTCTGATCGCCTGGCAGGTGTTGAAGCGCCGTCTCCACACCTGTGAAGCCTGCGGGGTCACCAGCTATGCAACTGAAGTCTGTCCTGCCTGTGGCACCTTGTTCCCCACCGATGCCAGCAGTTCTGCGGCTTCGGCTGACACTCCGGCAATCGACGCCCGCAACGTCACGATCAATGTCGAGGCGGTAGAAGTACCCCCCGTTGATCGGCAGAAAAGTGGCAATTGAAAGAATCCTCACCATTCATTCTGCCTCGCCAACACCAGAAGAGCATTCAGATCATTGATCAACCGCCATCACTACCAGCTTTGTTGATTCAAAACTGTGGGGTTGAATCGGGGATTGCCTGGTAACTGTAGGCCGATGGCTTCTTGCCTCAGTCTGGCATCCCTAATCGTTGCAGTTCTGCCAGGCGCCGTTCTCTCAGATGCAGAAATAACGGGGCTCCGAAGGCGAAAGCAATGGTGATGCAGCTCAGTAGCACCCAGCCCAGCCCTCGCATCTTCAGGCGACGGCTTTCCAGCACCATCCAGATCGTCAGCGCCGTAGCCATGACAGCCAGATCCCTGGCAAATGACTGGGAGGCTGGATTGGCATTGGCCAGGGCGAGGAACCGTCCCAGATCAAAACCTGAGCCATAGGTCTGGACGAAGTCCCAGTTGGCGAGCCAGGGAAGGATGGCGCCGGCCACGCTCAGGGCCAGATAAACCCAGGCCATGGTTGGCACTGTCGGACCCTCGACGGTGATCGGGGCTGTCTGCGGCTCTTCGGAGGTCAGCTGCTGCTGATCGGGATTCATGGCGGGCTTCATGCTTGATAAGGCCGAGGTGCGGCATCCGGCTGTTCCGGATCCCATTGCATCACGTCCTGTTCGATTTGATCGAGCAGACTTTCGCAGCGATTGGCATAGCTCTGGGCTCGCTCATAGAGTCCACTCATCGCTTCGATATCCAGATCGCTTGCCTGCAACTGGGCCAGACAGAGTTGCAGGGCGGCCTGGGCTTCCCGGTAGCTCAGCTCGGCGCTGATGTCCTCGTGATCCTGCGGCGATGCCGGCTCTGGAGTGTCCTTGCCTTTGGCGCCCTGAGCGGGTCGTTCTCGTTTGGCTGCTGGTGACATGGGGATTGGGGATGGGGCGGGTCAGGAGGTCGGGCGGCCCCGGGTTGCCGTGGCCGGTTGCCGTTGGCGCACCTCGGCGGTCAGCAGTCCGTCGCTCAACTCGACCGTGATTCGATCGCCTTCGGTAAGGCCATTGATCGAGCGCAGCAGGCTCCCTTGGTGATTGCGGATCAGGGCGAAGCCCCGTTCCAGCAGATGACGAGGGGAGAGGGCCTGGAGCAGGGCCCGCTGTTGCCTCAACACCTGCCGTTGCCCCTCCAGCAAGTGGCTGGGGTGCAGAGCCTCGAGCCGCTGACGATCGCGGACCAGCTGTTGGCGGGCCGCCTGAAGACGCAGGATCAACAATTGGCTCAGGTGGCGTCGCTGCTGGGCCAGGGTGATCCGTTCCGCCTGACGATCAGGCAGCAGCGCCACCAAGGCGGCGGTGGGTGTGGCGGCTCGGTAGTCCGCCACCAGATCGGCGATCGTGGTGTCGTCTTCGTGGCCGAGGCCGCAGATCATCGGCAGCGGGCAGGAGGCCAGGCAGCGGGCCAGCTCCTCGCTATCGAAGACGGCCAGATCCTCACGGCTGCCACCGCCCCGGGCCAGCACCAGCGCATCCAGCTCGAGCTCCGCAGCGCGGGCTGCGAGTTGCTCGATCGCCGCTCGAATCCTGGCCTCCACCGGTCCCTGGACGGGGATCGGCACCACCAGCAGCCTGGTCGCTGGCCAGCGTTCCCGCGCCGTGCGCAGCATGTCGGCCAGGGCGGAGCTGGGCACGCTCGTGAGCAGGGCGATACGCCGGGGCCAGGGGGGCAGGGTTTGCCTGCGCGCGGGATCGAACAGTCCCTCCGGTTCCAGCAGCGATCGCACCCGCTCGAACTGGCGCAGCACCGCCGTCAGGCTGGGCCGGAGATCGAGAATCTGAACTGTCAGCCGGGCCTGGGCCGCCCAGAAGTTGAGTTTGCCGACCACGATCACCCCATCCCCTTCCTCGGGGACGAAGCTGAGTTTCTGCAGCTGAGAGGCCCAGATCACCGCCGGAATTGTGGCCTGGCCATCGGACAGGGTGAGCCAGAGATGGCCTTTCTTCAGCTGGGGGCGACTGACCGTGGCATCGACCAGAAAGCGGGGAGCAAAGCCCCGCTCCAGCAGGCTGCCGATCGCCTCGTTGAGTTGGGCGACGCCGTAGCGGGGCAGGCCGTTGCTGGGTTGGGAGCCGTTCAAGGATGGGATCCGCTCACTGGCTGAGCTGCCTGTATTGCAGCCACCAGTAAAGGCTCAGACCACCGGCCAGCAGGGCAATGGCACGACCGATCGGGTGATCGAACCGCACCAGGCCGATTGTGGTGATCACCAGGGCTGTGCTGAGCAGCCTGGCTCCGTCGCGTCGGTTGCCGGCGAAGAAGCGAATGGGGCGGCTCACAAGGGCCTGGCGGTCGTCCGACCAGCGTAGGAGTCTGCTGGGCGGCGTTTGGCCATCGTCGAGATGGGCGTCAGTCCTTGCAGTCGACTCAGCAGGGCTGCCTTTCAGGGCATTGTTTCAAGTGGGCTGACGTGCAATCAGGGATTGCAGACACAGCTTCGATTCAATCGCTGATCGATGGAGTGCTTCTGATTATTTGAATTGGCCTTGACAGTGCAGCAATAGTGAATGTTGGAAGTTATGTCCGACACTCAAAACAAAAAATTAGCAATCTTTCCTAGTCAAGAAAAGGTGTGGTTTGTTGGCGGCGTCAGAAAGGAATGAATGGATTTTGGCTATGGGCTTTCAGTGGAGCTTTGGTGGTGAAGCCTGAACGAGAAATAACAGACGGTGCACCAACGGCAGAGCCAGATCAGCGGTGAAATGGGGGGCAGCAGGCTCCCCATTTCACGCATTTGGGGCTCAGCCCAGACCGATCTGGGCCAGAATCCCCTGGCCGGTGAGAACTTCGGTTGACAGTCCGATCACGAAGCCGAGCATGGCCAGGCGGCCATTCCAGGTTTCAGCGAAGTTCACAAAACCAAAGCGGGGCTCGGAAGCGTTGGTCATGGGAGCAGTCGCGAGAACTCGACAACTGTAACGTTTCGTGGGGATGTCTTGACTGTAGTGGCCGCTGCTTTTTCTGGTTCGGATATCTGTTGGAGCTGAGGGCGCGCTGATGGTTGTTGTCGTTCCTGTCGATCTTCATGGCGGCTCGCCCCGGCAGCGCTTGCAGGCCCAGCTGGCGGCCCAGCTCCCGGCCCATCCGGAACTGGTGCTGGTGACCGATCTCGATGGCACCTTGCTGGCTGGGCCCTCCCCCTGGCGCCGCTGGCTGTACCGCTGGCTCGTGCGCGAGCGCGATCGGATCATTCATGTGTTCAGCACCGGCCGTGATCTGCGCTCCGTGGCCCGGGTGCTGGCCGCCGAGCCCGAACTGGGACTCGCCGCCCCCCATCTCGTCATCAGTGATGTGGGTTGCACCGTCGCCTGCGGGCTGAGCCTGGAGCCGCTGCCCCTGGCCGTGGATCCGATCGAGGCGCGCTGGCGCGGTCTGCCGGAACGGTTGTTGCCCCAGCTGGCCCTGATCCCCGGTGTGGCCCCCCAGCCGGTGACGGCCGATCGTCGCCTGGCCTATGACGTCGATGTCGAGGCTCTTGACTGCAGCCTGCTGCGGGAGCTCGAGGTCCATGGGGTGGATTGCCTGGTCTCCGGCGGCCGCTATCTCGATGTGTTGCCGGCCGGTGTCAACAAGGGCAGCACCCTGTTGGCCCTGCTCGCCTGGCTGGAGGTGGCGCCGGAACGGGTGCTGACGGCCGGCGACAGCCTCAACGATCTCGCCATGTTCGAAACCGGGCTGGCCTCGGTGATGATGGCCAATGCCGAACCTGGCTTGGTGGCGCATCTGCCGCGGCTATCAGCCACCTATCAGGCCAGGGCTGAGGGCTGTCAGGGAATCGTTGAGGGGCTGCATCATTTCGGCTTCACGGCGCTGCTGGAGGGGCGTCCCTCAAGGCGTGTCAGCAGCGAACGATGAGGCCTGCGCCGACACGCGTCCTGCGGCGGCATCAGGCTGGGCGGCCGCCGCGGCCCGGCCCTGATTCTTGGCCTGCCGTCCGGTTGAGTGCAGCCTTGGTGAGGGCGGTGGCGATCCCCTGGCGGGGATCTTCAGGCCAGGGGTGTTTCGGATAGCGCCCCCGCAGCTCGCGGCGCACCTCCCCGTAGCCGCTGTCCCAGAAGCGGCCCAGGTCCTGGGTGATCGCCGCGGGCCGTCCGGCGGGGGAGAGCAGTTCCAGGGTCAGAGGCAGCCGTCCCTGCAGCAGCCGGGGGGTGTCGTGGCAGCCGAACATCTCCTGCAATTTCACCGCCAGGACGGCTCCCTCCGGCCCGTAGCGGATCGGCAGCGAGCGCCCCGAAGGCACCGGCAGGGTCGTCGGCAGCAGGATCTCCAGCTCACGGCGCCGCGACCAGTCCAGATCACCCCAGAGGGCTTCGATCAGATTCAATCCCTCCAGCTCCTGGGCACTGCGGCGACCCTCCAGATGGGGGGCCAGCCAGTGCTCCGCGGTGGCGCTGAGGTGCTCAAGGGATCGGTCCGGCCAGGGCGCTCCCAGCAGTCGGTGGGCCAGCTCCAGCCGCTGGCGCAGCTCCCGGCTGCGCTCGCACCAGGGCAGGGCCTCCAGACCGAGCTGCTGCAGGCCCTCGAGCAGGGCCCTCTGGACCGCCTGCTCGTCGGCTTCGGGCCAGGGCTGGCGCTCCAGCACCAGGGCGCCCAGGCGCAACAGCCGTTCACAGCGCACCCGGCGGGCTTTCTTGTCCCAGACGGCCTGCTCCGCCTGTTCCCCTTGCTCCTGCGCCAGCTCGGCCAGCACACCATCGCTGAGGGGCACCGCCAGCAGCACCCGGGCTTCCTGGCCCTGGTCGTCCAGAGCGGCAATCGCCAGGGCTCGGCAACCGGCCAGGGGGTCATCGCTGTGGAGCAGGGCCCCCCGTCCGCCCCGCATCAGCCAGCGGCCATCGCCGCTGCCCCGGTTGAGGGCGACCCGTTCCGGATAGGCCCAGCTCACCAGCAGGGCCGCCATGGTGTCGACGCTCGGCGGCGACAGGGGGGGGCGGCGGGCCGGCGTACCGCCCTGGCCAGCAGCGGATCTGCCCGAACGCACCTGCCGCTGCAGCTGGGACTTGAGTCGCTGGAGCTGGCGCCGCTGCTGCTGGCGCCCATCCCGCTGGTCGTGGCCCAGCCAGTCGAGGCGTCGCAGCAGGTCGCAGCCAGCCTCGCGCCGATCGAGTGGATCCCGTTCGCTCAGCAGCACCGCCAGGCTGCAGCCCAGCTCCAGCCAGCCTCGATCTTCAGCCAGCAACAGCATGTGGGCCAGGCGCGGATGCAGACCAAGGCGGGCCATGGCCTGTCCATGGGCGCTGATCCGGCCATCGGCGCGCAGTGCGCCGAGTTGCAGCAGCAGGCGCTGGGCTTCCGCCATCGCCGCCTCGGGCGGTGGGTCGATCCAGGCGAGGTCCTGCCCCAGGCCCGCCCCCCAGGCGGCCAGCTGCAGGCAGATCGGCAGGGGATCCACCTCCAGCAGCTCCGGCGTGTCATAGGCGGGCCGGCGCTGCTGCTCCGCCGCTGACCAGAGCCTCAGACAGCGGCCCGGGCCCAGGCGGCCGGCCCGACCCCGGCGCTGCTCGGCGCTGGCCTGGCTGGCGGGCACGGTGACCAGGCCATCCATGCCCCGGGCGGGATCGAAACGGTTGCGCCGGCTGAGGCCGCTGTCGATCACCAGCCGGACGCCGGGGATCGTCAGGGAGCTCTCGGCGATGGCCGTGGCCAGCACGATCTTGCCGGCAGCGTGGCGTGCCGGTGCGAGAGCCTCCATCTGGGCCTCCAGGCTCAGCTGGCCATGCAAGAGCACCACCTCCGGCTCCTGCCCCCAGGCTGTCGCCGCAATCGCCCGCTGGCTGGCCAGAAGTTCCCGCTGCCCTGGCAGGAAGATCAGCGCTGTCTCGGCTGCGCTGCGCTGGTCGAGCCAGTGAGCTTCGAGGGCCCGCACCACCTGCTGATCCAGCCGTTCATCCTGGCGGTTCACCTGGTGCTGCACCGTCACTGGCCAGCTGCGCCCCAGGCTCTCGATCACTTCAGCGCCATCGAGCCGCGCCGCCAGAGGGGCCAGATCGAGGGTGGCCGACATCAGCAGCAGGCGCAGATCGGGGCGCAGCAACTGCCGGGCCTGACGCAGCAGGGCCAGGGCCAGATCGGCCTCGGCCGAACGTTCATGGAACTCGTCGACGATGACGCAGGCGACAGCCGCCAACTCCGGATCGCTCTGCAGTCGGCGCAGGAACAGGCCAGCGGTGACCACCTCCAGGCGGGTGGCTGCTGAGGTGCGGCTCTCGAGCCGGACGCTGTACCCCACCAGGCCGCCCAGGGGTTCGCCCAGGGCCAGAGCCAGGCGAGCGGCGGCATGGCGGGCTGCCAGTCGCCGCGGTTCCAGCATCACGATGTGGCCATGTTCCCCCAGGCTCTCGAGCAGGGTCAGGGGGACCCGGGTGGTCTTGCCGGCCCCGGGGGGGGCCTGCAGCAACAGGGTCGAGCCCGGCGGCACCAGGGCCGCACGGATCGCGTCGAGCTGGGCCTCGATCGGCAGGCGATCGGTGCTCAAGGCGGGCCGGGGCGCAACTCAGCGCACGTGACGGATGCCATCGACCGGGTGGTACACCTCGCCGGTGGTCTCCTCATAGACAATCGCCGGCAGGCCGGTCTCGAACATCGTCTGCAGGGCCTCCTTGAGATAGGGATTCCAGCCACCGGTGCTCACCTTGCCGTGGCGCACGGTCCAGTCCCAGGTGCCCTGCAGATCCCTGGGGATGCGACCTTCGCGATCGCGGCGGGCCACCAGATCCTGGGACTCGACCAGGCCGACCAGGATCGGATCCTTGCCGTAGGCGGGCGTCAGGCTCAGTTCCAGGCGGATCGGATCGTCCTTGATCAGCTTCAGCCGGAAGCGGGGCGGCAGCTTGAGACCATTGAGCACGGCAGCCACGATTCGGGTCCTTTGATCCACCATCAACCTCCGACGGAGTGCGTGTTCGTAGCGCTGAGCCTATTCAGCGACGGTCCGCGGGGATCTGGGGTTCAACCGATGTCCTCGGGGCGGACCGACTTCTCGTTGTCACCACTGAAACGGACCGTCAGCAAGTCTTCGCGGGTGAGCTGGCCCTCGGCATCGAGCAGTTCGGGATGGATCGTCAGCCTGCCGGTGCGGTCCGTCGTGGCCGCCACCCTGCGATCGTCGGCTGAGGCGCTTTCCCGGCCGGAGGCCGAGCCCCGGTCGTCGGGTCTGGGTACGGCCTGGAATCCCTTGGCCATCACGCGGAAGGCCTGCCAGAGGAGCACCAGGAAGCAGGCGCCGTAGAGCAGCGGGATCAGTTGGGAGACGAAGGTGGGCATGACGAGGGACGACCCTGGCTGGCGGAAGGACCGAAGTGAACTCGCCGGATCCCGTTCATCATCGCTCCTGCGGTGTGGAGCTGGAGGCCAGCATCCAGGCCCAGAGGGTGGTGCAGGCGGCCCCGAAGGCGAGGAAAGCCAGGAGCAGATGGCTGGTATCCATGGGTCGATAAGAAACTTTACAAATCATAGGCTGATGTGACGGGGCTGGTCGGTTTGCCTCCCCTTTGCCTGGGTGGACCGTGCTGACTACGGTTCTTCTTCCCGTTCTCACCGTTGCGATGTCCCCCAACCGCGCCCTCTCCCGCAGCGTTGTCTGCCGCGGCGTTGTCGGCCTGGCGGCGGCGGCACTGGTGGTGTCCCCTGCCGTCTTGCTGCCAGCGGTTCGGGCCCAGGGCCTCGCCAGTCCTGCCGCCAGCGCCCTGGGCCGCCAGTCGTTTGTGGCGGCCGCCGTGCGCCGGGCCGGGCCGGCAGTGGTCACCATCGACACCGAGCGCACCGTGGCCAGCCAGGGAGCCCCCAGAGCTCTGCCCCAGGGACTGCTGAGTGATCCCCTGTTCCGCCAGTTCTTCGGGCTGCCCCAGATGTCCACGCCGCCGGCCCAGCGCACCGAACGGGGCCAGGGCAGCGGCTTTGTGTTTGAGGCCGACGGGTTGGTGCTCACCAACGCCCATGTCGTTGAACGCAGCACTCGGGTGACCGTGGGCTTTCAGAATGGCCAGCGCCTGGAAGGCAAGGTGGTGGGCATCGATCCGATCACCGATCTGGCCGTGGTGCGACTGCTGGGGGCTGGCTCCTGGCCCGTTGCGCCCCTGGGGAATTCCGACAGCCTGCAGGTGGGGGATTGGGCCATTGCGGTCGGCAATCCCTTCGGACTCGATCACACGGTCACCTTGGGGATTGTCAGCAGCCTCAATCGCAATGCGGCCAAGCTGGGAATCACCGACAAGCGCCTCGATCTGATTCAGACCGACGCGGCGATCAATCCCGGCAATTCGGGTGGCCCCTTGCTCAATGCCGAGGGAGAAGTGGTGGGGATCAACACCCTGGTGCGCTCGGGGCCCGGGGCTGGTCTTGGCTTTGCGATTCCAATCAACCGGGCCCGCTCGATCGCCAGGCAACTGGTGGCCAACGGCAAGGTCAGCCATCCGATGATCGGTGTGGGCCTTGACATGGTGCGCAGCGGCCAGGGATCAGTGGCGGAAGGGGCGCTGATCGCCAGTGTTCAGGCCGGTGGACCGGCCGAGCGGGGTGGGCTGCGCCGGGGCGATGTGATTGTGGCGGTGGCCGGCCGGCCGGTGCGCTCTCCGGCCGATGTGATCACGGCGGTGGAAGCTGCCGGCGTCGGCAGACCGCTGCTGATCGCCGTCACCAGGGGTGGGGTGAGCCAGCAGCTTCAGGTGGTGCCCCAGGATCTGGTGCTGCCCCGCTCCCGTTGAAGCTGAAGGGGGCGGGCTCAGGAGGGGGTTGCCGCTCCGGAGCCCAGGCCGTTGGCGGGCTCAGAGCACGTCGTGACCCTGGGGTCCCTGGTTGGGCAGCAGGGAATCGAGGGCGGCGGGATCGAGGGCCATGGTGCCGCTGAAGCTCGGGGCGCCCCCGAGCTGCTGGCGCATGATCCATTGGGTGGCAGCCTTCTGGCTCTGCCAGGCCTGGAGCAGTTGCTTGGCCAGGCCGCGCAGGGCCTGGGCATCACCCGTGGCATCGATCGCCCGGGTCATGCGCTCCAGTTCGAATTTCTGGCCAAGGCTGAGGGCGAGAGGTTCGGACATGACGGGCAACGCGATGGGACGGAGTCG
>CALPMR020000069.1 GCA_943324725.2 Bordetella parapertussis
GCAGCGGCGCTTGCGACAGCGTTGCTGCCACCTCATCCGGCCCGGGCTGGGCCAGCAGCACCAGCAGTTCCAGCGCCATCTGCCGCTGCTGATCCAGCCCCACCCGCATGCCGAAGCCGAATTCGGCGTTGTCCTCGAACAGCGAGTTGCTCCAGGCGGGGCCGCGCCCCTCGGCGTTGCGGCTCCAGGGGGTGGTGGGCAGGTTGCCGCCGTAGATCGACGAACACCCCGTCGCGTTGGCCACGAGCATCCGATCGCCGAACAGCTGGCTGGCCAGCTTGAGGTAGGGCGTTTCGCCGCAGCCAGCGCAGGCCCCCGAAAACTCGAACAGGGGCTGCTGCAGCTGCTGCTGGCCGATCTTGCGCAGGTTGAGAGCGGCGCGGGGCACCTCCGGCAGCGCCTCGAAGTAGGCCCAGTCGCGCCTGGATCGCTCACGCAAAGGCCGCTGCGGCACCATGTTGATCGCCTTGCGCCGCGGTTCGCTGCGATCCCGCGCCGGACACACCTCCACACAAAGGCTGCAGCCGGTGCAATCCTCGGCCGCCACCTGCAGCGTGAACGCCTGGCCGGCGACATCAGGATCGCGGGCCTCAGCCTGGCGGAAGCCTTCGGGGGCGGCCGCCAGGGCCTCGGGTGGCACCACCTTGGCGCGGATCACGGCGTGGGGGCAGACCATCACGCACTTGCCGCACTGCACGCAGAGATCGCTCTCCCACAGCGGCACGCTCTCGGCGATGTTGCGCTTCTCCCAGCGGGCGGTGCCGGTGGGCCAGGTGCCGTCGCAGGGCATCGCACTGACGGGCAGCTCATCGCCGCGGCGCTGCAACAGGGGGCCGATCACCTCGCGCACGAAGGCGGGAGCAGTGGCCAAGGGAGCAGTGGCCAGGGGAGCAGTGGCCAGGGGATCGGCGGCCACGGCCGCCAGCGCCGGCTCTGGCTCAGCGAGGCTGCGCCAGTCCAGGGGGACAAGATGCTCGAGGGTGGCCTCCACGGCCCGCAGGTTCATGGCCACCACCGCCTCCCCCTTGGCGCTGTAGGTGTGCTCGATCGAGGCGCGGATGCGCTCGATCGCCTCCTGGCGCGGCAAGACGCCGCTGACGGCGAAAAAGCACACCTGCATCACCGTGTTGATGTGGGGACCCATGCCGGCTTCGCGGGCCACCCGGTAGGCATTGATCACCCAGACGTCGAGTTGTTTGGAGCGGATCGCAGCCCGCAAGGGTGCCGGCAGCCGCCGCCAGCTCTCGGGGCCATCAAAGGGGCTGTTGAGCAGCAGGCCGCCACCCTGCACCAGCCCGGCCGTCAGGTCGAGCCGATCGACGAAATCCCACTGATGGCAGGCCACCAGGGTGGGCCGCTGCACCAGATAGGTGGAGCGGATCGGCCGCGGCCCGAAGCGCAGGTGCGACACCGTCATCGAGCCGGACTTCTTCGAGTCGTAGACGAAGTAGGCCTGCACGAACAGATCGGTGCCTTCGCCGATGATCTTGATCGTGCTCTTGTTGCCGCCGACGGTGCCATCGGAGCCCAGTCCGTAGACGATCGCCCGCACCTGGCCCTGATCGGCGCTGTCGCTGCCTTCGGTGATGAAGTCGGGATCCAGCGGCAGGGAGCGCTGGCTGACGTCGTCGTTGATGCCGACACTGAAATGGTTCAGGGGCCTGGGGAGCGCCGGGTCAAGGCAGCCGAGCAGGTGATCACAGACAGCCTTGACCATCGCCGGTGTGAACTCCTTGGAAGCCAGCCCATAGCGCCCCCCCAGCACCCTGGGCAGGGGCCGATCCGGATGCAGGTCCGGCCAGCTCTCCGCCAGGGCGGCCACCACCTCGAGATACAGCGGTTCACCCACAGCACCAGCTTCCTTGCAGCGATCGAGCACGGCGATGGCCCGCACACTGGCCGGCAATGCGGCGCTGAACAGGGCTGCGGCGAAGGGCCGGAACAGCCGCACCTTGAGCAATCCCACCCGTTCGCCTCCGGCCTGGAGCCGTTCGAGCGTCTCCGCGGCGGTCTCGCAGCCGGAGCCCATCAGCACCAGCAGCCGCTCGGCGTCGGCGGGGCCCACGTACTCGTAGGGCTGATAAGTGCGGCCGGTGAGGGCGGCGAAGGCCGCCATCGCCTCCTGCAGATGGGCCGGGAAGGTCTCGATGAAGGGATTCACCGACTCCCGGCCCTGGAAGTAGGTGTCGGGGTTCTGGGAGGTGCCGCGCAGCACCGGGTGCTCGGGGCTGAGGGCACGGCGGCGATGCTCGCTGATCCTGTCGATCGGCAGCAGCTGCTGCAGCACCTGATCGGGGATCGCCACCACCTTCTGGATCTCATGGGAGGTGCGGAAACCGTCGAACATGTGCACGGTGGGCAGGCGGCCGTTGAGGCTGGCCCGGGTGGCGATGGCGGCGAAGTCGCCGGCCTCCTGCACCGAGGCGGAACAGAGCACGGCGCAGCCCGTACCCCGCACCGCCATCACATCGCCGTGATCACCGAAGATCGACAGGCCCTGGGCCGCCAGCGCCCGCGACGCCACGTGCAGCACCACCGGCGTCAGCTCCCCCGCCCACTTGTAGAGGTTGGGGATCATCAGCAGCAGCCCCTGGCTGGCCGTGAAGGTGGTGGTCAGCGTCCCCACCTGCAGCGCTCCGTGCACCGTCCCGGCGGCGCCGGCCTCGCTCTGCAGTTGCACCACCGCCGGCACCGTGCCCCAGAGGTTGGGGCGACCCTGGGCGCTCCAGGCATCGGCCGATTCCGCCATCGGCGAGGCGGGGGTGATCGGATAGATGGCGATCACCTCGTTGAGGCGATAGGCCACCCGGGCGACGGCCTCATTGCCGTCGATGGTCACGAGTCTGGCGCCGGTCATGGGCAAGAACCCCGCTCAGCGGCTTGGCCATCTTTCTTATAGGCAGGTTGGCGGACCCGGACCGGTTGTCGTTACGGCCCGTGTCACGGGAGCCGCCCCGCGGCCGGCCCCTGGACAGGCCCTGGCCATCCCTACCATTGCTCATAGGTGAAGACCCCCTCCGAGGTGAGCAGCTCCCGTTCAACCTCGGTCCCAGCCAGCCAGTCGGTCCCAGCCAACCAGTCGGGTTCAGCCAGCCAGTCAGGTTCTGCCACCCCATCGGTTTCAGCCACACCGAAGCTGCTCGCCTCGGCTGCTCAGCTGCCCCGCCGGCCCCTGGGCGTCGCCCTGGGGCTGGTGCTGTTGATCGGCGCCACCCTGGGGCTCTCGGACGTGCTGCAGCGGCGCCTGAGTCAGCGCCTGATCGACAGGCTGCTGATCAGTCAGAAGCTGCGCATCCAGGACAATGTCGATCGCTTCGACGCCACCCTGCGCCACGCCGAAGCCAGCGCACAGCGCTTCGCCGATCTGATCTCCAGCGAACGCCATCCGCTGGGCCAGCCCGAGTCGGCTGCGATCTGGAAGCGGGAGTTCGAGGCCAGCTTCCAGCGCGGCGCCGATGGTTCCTGGCGGGTGCCCCGCGCCCGGTTCGATCCCCAACGCGACGCCAACGCCTGGATTCCGCCGTCTGTGCCGCTGACACCGGAGAACCGCAGCTTCTACCTGCGCTCGCTTGAGATCACCCGCACATTCGGTCTCGGTGCCCTCAGCGATCTGCTGGTCAACACCTGGATGTTGCCGCTGAGCAGCGGCATGACCGCCTTCTGGCCCAGCAAACCCAACTATCTGTACAACGCCTCCTCCAGTCTCGACTACCGCAGAACTCCCTGGCTCACGCTCACCGATCCCCGCGTCAATCCGAAGCATCAACCTCGCTGGGTGGGCCCCGAATATGACCCCGCCGCCCAGGACTGGACGATCAGCGTGGTGGCGCCGATCTTCCGGCATGGGCAGTGGGCCGGCTCCGTCGGCCACAACCTGCTGGTCTCGAAACTGCTGGGCAAGTTGTTCGACGGCCGCGGTTCGACGCAGGACAGTCTCTCCAGGCCCCTGTTTGTCGCCAATGAGGCCGGCCATCTGCTCGCCCAGCGGGACAGAAGCCCGCGACGGGATGAACGGGTGCCGCCCCGGTACCTGCCCCTGCTGGCGGGAAACGGCCTGGATCAGGGGCTGCACGTGGTGCCCGATGGCCTCAACTACCTGGTGGTGGCGCCGATCCCCACCCTCAAGGCCAAGGCCCTCTACGTGGTGGATGGCAGCTGGCTGCGGCGCAGCGTCCAGAAGGAGTTGGTCGGGCTGCAGATGGGCGAAGGCCTGTTCGTGCTGCTGGCGGTGGGCTCGGCGATCGGTCTGGCGATCAGCGACGCCCAGGCCCGTCAATCGCAGCAGCAGTTGCTGAAACAGAGCAACAAGGACCTGGTGCAGCAGGCGCGGCTGGACCAGCTGACCACCCTGCCCAACCGGCTGGGACTGATTGAGGCCGCCAACCGGGCCCTGGAGCGGGCCCACCGCACCGGCAGCGATCTGTTGGTGGTGTTCCTCGACCTGGACCGCTTCAAGACGATCAACGACTCCCTCGGCCATGGCACCGGTGATGCCCTGCTGGAGCAGGTGGCCCAGCGACTGAGGCAGACGGTGCGATCCACTGACACGGTGGCCAGGCTGGGAGGCGATGAGTTCGTGCTGGTGATTGAGGATCTCGACGATCAATTCGATGCCGGCCATGTGGCGGAAAAACTGCACCAGGCCTTCCTCCAACCGCTGCTGCTCGACGGCGTGGCGATGCCGATCACCCCGTCGATCGGCATCAGCATCTACCCAGAGGATGGCCAGGACATCGACACGCTGATGCGCCAGGCCGACATGGCCATGTATGCGGTCAAAGCCCGGGGCCGCAACGGTTGGCTGTTCTTCACCGATGCCATGAACCGGGCGGTGCAGGAGAGGCTCAGCCTGGAGCGCGACATCAGGCACGGTCTGGAGCAGGGCGAGTTCCGGCTCGCCTACCAGCCCCAGTGGACCATCGATGGCCAGGAACTGACGGGCTGGGAAGCCTTGCTCCGCTGGCATCAACCGCAGCGAGGCCTGCTGGGGCCGGATGCCTTCCTGTCGGTGGCGGAAGACACCGGCATGATTGCCGAAATCGGAGCTCTGGTGCTGAACCAGGCCTGCCAGGAGGCGATGCGCTGGCAGCAGAGTGGCTTCGGCCACTTCGGCATCTCGGTGAATCTTTCGGCGCGTCAATTTGCCCTTGGTGATCTACAACAGCATGTCGAGAGTGCTCTGCGGCAGAGTGGCCTGCAGCCATCGCTGCTGGAACTGGAAATCACCGAATCGGTGCTGATGGCCGATCCCGATCGAGCCAAAGATCTCCTGACCCATTTCAAAGCCCAGGGCATCCGGGTGGCGATCGATGACTTCGGCACGGGCTACTCCTCCCTCGACTACCTCAGCCGCTTTCCGATCGACCGTCTCAAGATCGATCGCAGCTTCGTCGCCTCCTGCCTCACCGACCCCAACGGCGCCGCCATTGTCGAGGCCGTGATCTCCCTGGCTCGCTCCCTGGGTCTTTCGGCCATCGCCGAAGGGGTGGAAAGCGAGGAGCAACGGCACTTTCTCAGGCACCATGGCTGCGACCAGATCCAGGGGTATCTGCTGGGTCGACCGATGGCGCCGGAGGCCATCGCCGGGTTCCTGCACGTCCACAGCCAGAAGCAACGGCTGGCGACCAGCCCCCTCCATTCATGAGGGCGAGCTTCGCCCTGCGCACCCTGCTGGTGATCCCCCTGGTGCTGCAGATGGCGGCCACGGCCGGCGTGATCAGCCTGTTGAGCTACCTCGACCAGCAGCGCCACGCCGATCAGGCGGCCAGCAACCTGCAGGCCCGCACCAGCCGCCAGGTGGCCGACTATCTGCGCATCTATCTGCAAACCCCCCAGCAGGTGATCCGCACGATGACCGAAGCGGTGGAAAGCGGCCGCCTCAACCCCGGCGATCGCGTCGCCACCAGCCGCTTCCTCTGGCAGCTGCATCGCATCTTCCCCGCTGCTCCCTATCTGAACTTCGGCCTGGCGAACGGTGATTTCATCGGCCTGGGTCAGGCGGACAACAACGATCCCAAGCCCTTTCTGGAAGTGGCCGAGGCCGAATCGATTCAACACCTCAAGCAGATCAGCCTCGACGAGCAGGGTCGCCCCGGCCGGCTCCGACAGATCAAGCCCTTCTCCGATTTTCGCGGCGAAGGCTGGTATCACGAACCGATCCGGGCCAATCGAGTCGTGTGGACGGGGATCTACAACTGGGTCGATGCCCCTGAGGTGATGGCGATGAGTGCGGGCCTGCCGATCGTCCGGCAGGGGCAGCTGATCGGGGTGGCCGGCGTCGATGTCTTTCTCGCCAACATCAGCCGCTACCTGCAGACCCTGCCGATCTCCAGCCACGGGGAGGTGTTCATCGTCGAGCCCGATGGGCGCCTGGTGGCTGATTCCAGCGGCCAACTCCCCTTCTCGATCGTCCAGGGCCAGGGGATCCGGCACCGGGCGATCGATTCCAACGACGCCACGATCCGCAATGCCGCCAGGGCCCTGGTGCGGCGGTTCGGCGACTTCAGCTCCCTCAATCAAGCCAACCAGCTCAAGGTGCCGGTGGGTGCCAGCCGTCATCTGGTGCGGGTGGAACCCTTCCGCAACATCGAAGGGCTCAACTGGCGCATCGTTGTGGTGATTCCCGACGGGGATATCGATCTCGGCCAGCGCCGCGATGCCCTCACCAACCTGCTGATCTCCCTGGTGGCGATCAGCATCTCCGGCGGCCTGGCCCTGTTCACCGTCGACCAGGTCAACCGCCAGCTGAACCAGTTGGTGGCAGGCGCCAACGACCTGGCCGAGGGCAACCTGAGCCTGGAGATCCAGCCCGGCTCGATCCAGGAACTGGCGGTGCTGGCCACCAGTTTCAACGCCATGACCCAGCGGCTGCGCAAGAGCTTTGCCACCCTGCGCTCCCGCAACCGGGAGATGCGGCGCCTGATCGACAGCCGCACCCAGGAGTTGGAGGACACGAAGCAGCAGCTGGAGCTGGAAGTGCGGCAGCGGCGGCAGGCCGAGGAGCAATTGCGGCGCGCCCAACAGGATCAGCAGGGACTGAACCAGAAGGATCGTCTCACCGGCCTGACCAATCGTCCTGGCTTCATGGAGCAACTGAAGCGCACCTGGCAGCAGCAGGAGCAGCTCGGCACCCCCTTGTCCCTGTTGATGATCGATGTCGATCAATTCCAGCGGATCAATGCCAGCTGCGGCCGGGCCGTCGGCGATCGCTGCCTGATCTGGATCGCCGAGCTGCTGCGGGGTGCGATCAGCCGACCAGGCAGCCTGCTGGCCCGCTACGGCGGGGAGGAGTTCATGTTGCTGTTGCCGAACTGCGATCGGCAGGGGGCGATCACCATGGCCGAGCGACTGCAGCGGCAGCTGCGGGACCATCCCTTCCCCCGGCTCGGCGGCGAGGGCAGCGGACCTCTGAGCCTGAGTGTCGGCATCGGCATCGCCACGCTGACGCCATCGGCGCCGGGGGGGCCTGAGCCGTTGATCGCCCGCAGCGAATTGGCGCTCGAGCGGGCGAAGGCCGAAGGCCCGAGCCGCTGGGTGCACCTCGCCTGAACGGCCCTTGGCCCCAGCGTCATCTCAGCAGCCCCGGCCACCCGCGGCTGGATCCGGGAGCTCAACCGACTGCCACTCCTCCTCCTCGACAAGGGAGAGGGCAAAGCCCACATGCACCAGCACCCGGTCCCCCACCCGGGCCTCGGGCAGACAGGCCAGGCTCACCTGCTGGCGCACGCCACCGAAATCGACCTCAGCGACGCGCCAGAGGGGATCCAGAGCCGGAGCGCTCAGAGGTGAATCCGGCAGAGGTGAATCAGGTGCAGGCGCAGCGGCCGGTGAGGAGGCAGGCGGTGGTGGGGCAGACAAGGACGAGCCAGGTAATCGCACGGCAGGCCGTGGCACGGCAGGCCGTGGCACGGCAGGCAGTGGCGCGGCAGGCAGTGGCTGGCCATCGCTGATGGTGAGGATCTCTCCAGAGACGGCCAGGCACATGGAGCGGACCTGGAACGGAGGATCTACAAGGGTGTTCTAGCCAGCCCCCGCCGCCCAGCCCACACCTGGCCCAGGGCCAGGCCACCGTCGTTGCTGGGCACCTGCTGCGACCACCACGGCTGCAGGCCCCGTCGCCGCAGGCCGGTGCTGGCGGCCTCCAGCAGCAGGCGGTTCTGGAAACAGCCGCCCGCCAGGGCCACACGGCGCTGATCGGCGGCCAGCTCCAGGCGATCGGCCCAGGCCGCCAGGGCACTGGCCAGCCCCTCGGCCAGATCCTGGTGAAAGCGGGCCGCCAGCCGTTCAGACGGGGTCCCCGCCGCAACCCCGTCCAGCAGCCGCAGCAGCAACGGCCGCCAATCGAGCCAGCAACGGGGGGCACTGCCCGCAGGAGAGCGCAGCGGCAGCCGGTCGTCGTCGCCCCTGGCAGCCGCCAGCTCCCCGGCCCCTGAGGCGCTGCCGGCAACGGCCCGGGCCGCCGCCCCCTGCAGCCGCAGGCCCCCTTCGCCCTCGTAACCGAGCACCTGAACCAGACCCAACAGCGAAGCCATCCCATCGAACAGGCGCCCGCCGCTGGAGCACAGCGGCGCCTGGCAGCCGGCGGCCACCGCCTGGCAGAGCAGGGCCAGATCCGCCGCGGCAAAAGCCTGGCGGGTTCTCCAGGCGCCGGGATGGTCGAGGGCATCAGCCGCCAGCAGCAGCCCCAGGGCCGCCCGGCGCGGCTCCGCCATCGCCCGTTCACCACCCGGCAAGGGGAACGGCCGCAATCCGGCCAGGTGCTCGGCCCGCCAGGTCCCGCCGTCACTGGCATTGCTGATCAACAGCAATTCGCCTCCCCAGAGGCGCACGGGACGATCATCTGGGTCCGCCCAGAGCTCGGCGACGCCGCTGGGGCTCGCCCCGATGGGACTGACCCCGGTGGGGTTGGTCTCGGCCAGCAGCGGCTCCCCGTAGCCGAGCCCATCGAAGGCTGCCACCAGCAGCGGTGGCTCCAGGCCGTGCTCAGCCATCACCGCCAGACCATGGGCCAGATGGTGCTGCACGCTGCCCAGCCGCAGGCCACTGGAGCGGGCCAGCTGGTGGCTGAGGTAGCCCGGATGGGCATCACAGATGAGCGTGATGGGCAGCGACCCCAGCCCTGGCTGCAGCTCCGGGATGGCCCCCCGGGCCGTGGAACTCGCCTCCGGCCCTGGGGTCAGCGACCCTGGGGTCAGCGACCCGGGGGTCAGCGACCCGGGGGTCAGCGACCCAGGGACCAGCTGGTCCAACGACACCCCGGTGAGCTCCGCCAGACCCTGCACCAGGCGCTCCTGGCAGCGCCGATCAGCCAGATCGCCCAGATGGGGCGCCAGCCAGAGGCGATCGCCCAATGCCAATCCCGGCGCACACTTGAGATCCCCCGAGAGCGCCAGCAGGGGCGGGCCCGCCGGCAGGGACGGGTCAGCCGCCGGCAGGGGCAGGGGCTCGGGGGCATAGCCCCGGGCCCGGCGCAACAGCAGCGGCCGCCCCTCCATCACCTGCAGCAACGAGTCATCCAGGGGCCGGGCGATCGGCCGGTCATGCACCAGATAGGCATCGGCGATACCGGCGAGCCGATGGCGCGCCTCGAGCGGATCGATGCAGAGGGGTTCACCGCTGCGATTGCCGCTAGTGGCCACCAGCGGCCGGCCCAGACGTTGGACCAGCAGGTGATGCAGCGCTGAAGCCGGCCGCATCACCCCCAGAGCCGGGCTGCCCGGAGCCACCCCGGGCCAGAGCTCCAGCGGCGCCGGGCGACGGCGCAGCAGCACAATCGGCGCCGCCCCATCCCGCAGAGCCAGACGCTCGGCCGCGTCGATCCAGACCGCCGCCGCCAGCCAGGCCTCATCGGCCACCAGCAGGGCGAAGGGCTTGGCTGGCCGCCGCTTGCGTCGTCGCAGCCGGGCCACAGCATCCGGATTGGTGGCATCCACCAGCAACTGAAAGCCCCCCACCCCCTGCAGCGCCAGGATCCGGCCGGCCGCCAACAGCTCGCAGGCCCCTCCCAGGGGATCAACCTGGTGCTGAGCCCGAGAATCGGCCAGGGACGCGGGCTCGCCACTCGCCTGGCCCTGGTGATCCCAGAGGCACAGCCGCGGCCCGCAAGCGGGGCAGCTGATCGTCTCGGCGTGAAAACGGCGATCGCCGGGATCGGCGAACTCCCGCCGGCAGGCCTCGCACGGCACAAAGCCGGCCAGGGTGGTGTGGGCGCGCCGGTAGGGGCGAGCCAGGGCGATGCTGTAGCGGGGGCCGCAGCGGGCACAGCTGATGAAGGGATCGCCAAAGCGGCGACTGCCGGGATCCTCCAGCTCCGCCAGGCAAACGGCGCAGGGGGCGCGATCGGGCGCCAGGCTGGGGGCGTACCAACCCACCCCCAACGGCTGCCGTGGGCCGGCCTCGATCCGCACCCCCTGGCCCCGGGCCGCCATCGCTGGGCCCCAGTGCGGCAGCAGGGGCTCCAACCGGGCCGGCGCCGGCAGCTCCGCCACCAGACGGCGCAGGAAGCACTGCAGCTGCGGGCGGGGGCCGGAGAGCTGCAGTGACACCCCATCGCCGCCGTTGATCAGGGCGCCATCGAGAGCCAGCTCCGTCGCCAGCCGGTACACCCAGGGGCGAAAGCCCACACCCTGAACCACACCGCGGCACAGCAGACGCAGGCCGGCGGCCTCACCGCTCATGCCGGCAGGGACTTCGATGGCAGGGGCAAGGGCAACAGCGCCTCCAGCAGGGCCTCGATGCCGGCGCCCGTGCGGGCGGAACACTCGAACACCCGCGCCTTCGGCGCCACCGTGGTGATCGCCCGCAGCGCCTGGGGCCGATCGAAGGCCACCGCTTCGGCCAGGTCGCTCTTGCTGATCACCACCAGGTCGGCGGAGTGGAACAAGGCGGGATATTTCAGCGGCTTGTCCTCGCCCTCGCCGGCCGCCAGCAGCACCAGCCGCAGGCTCTCACCGAGGTCGTAGGCGGCGGGACAGACCAGATTGCCGACGTTTTCAATCAGCAGCAGCTCCAACTCCGCCAGGGGCTGGCCCTGGGCCTCGAGGGCATCGACGGCCCGCTGCACCATCGCCGCCTCAAGATGGCAGGCCTGGCCGGTGGTGATCTGCACCGCCGGCAGGCCGGCGGCCCGCAGGCGGCGAGCGTCGTTGTCGGTGGCCAGATCGCCGACGATCACCGCCATCGCTACCCGGGATGAGCGGGCCAGCTGCTCCAGCAGCGCCGTCTTGCCGGAACCGGGAGACGAGAGCAGGTTCACCACCGTCACCCCCGCCGCCGCAAAGCGCTGGCGGTTGACGGCGGCCTGGGCGTCGTTGTGGGCCAGGAGCCGATCGGCCAGCGTCAGCAACCGGGGTGGCAACGGCAGCTGGAGAGGCAACGACACAGCAGCCTCGACGTGCTGATGATCGTCCTGCCGATGGTCGTGCGGCGGATGGTGGTGCGACGAATCGATGTGGGGAGAATGGTGATGATCAAGGCGGTCCGGGTCGGGACGAGCGCTGACCCCGGAAACCACAACAGCCTCAGGATCCCGACGGCCGCAGTTGCAATCCACACACATGGCCAGTCCACTCCTGACGGCGGCCCCGGACGGAAGGCCCCCGAGCCCCCGACGCTAGC
>CALPMR020000070.1 GCA_943324725.2 Bordetella parapertussis
CACAATCTTGATCAGGCCGTCTGCAAACAGCGCCCATCCATGCTGCTACAGCTCAGCGCCGAACAGATGGATCCCTCCTATGACTCCTATATTTCGTGTGTCAGGATCAAAAGTGAAATGACCCAAAAAACAACAATCGGAAGGAACTTGATGGCTCAGACTGACCTGCCTTGATCAGGTTTCAAGCGGTAAATGAACCGTGCGTTCATCCTCGGCCGAGCGGTAGGCGCTGATCAGAAGCTCCAGACTGCGCAGGCCATCACGGCCATCGCAGAGGGCCTCAGCTTTACCCTGCAAGACATCAAGCATATTGGCGTAATAAGGAGCATGTCCAAAACCGTAGGCACTGGTTGTCTGATAACTGGCTGAGGCAACTAATGCATCATCGGGGCTGTCATCAGCAAAAGCCCACTGCTCGATCTGGTTAACCGCTGGTCCAGCGATTCGCACCGTGCCTGTCTCGCCCAGCACAGTGATCGAGCCCTCCAGATTGCGGGGATAAGTGAGCATCGTCACAGCCATCGTGCCGAGAGCCCCATTGCGCCAGCGCAGTTGCAGAGCCGCCGTATCTTCCACCTCAATGGCCCGGCCCAGGGTGGCAATCGAGGCGCTGACGCTTTCCACCGGCCCCACCAGCCAATCGAGCAGGTCCACATAGTGGCTGGCCTGATTCATCAGAGCACCGCCGTCAAACTCCCAGGTGCCGCGCCAGGCGGCCTGGTCGTAATAGCTCTGGGGACGCTGCCAGAACACCGTCACCGTCACCATGGCCAGCCGCCCGAACCTGCCGGCCTGCAGCTGCCGCTTCACCAATTGGAGAGTGCTGTTGAAGCGGTTCTGCTTGACCACAAACAGCCGAACGCCGGCCGCTTCACAGGCCTTCACCATCGCCTTCCCGTCCGCCCAGCGGGTGGCCATCGGCTTTTCGGTGCAGACATGCAGACCAGCGTCTGCGGCTGCGATCGCCTGGCCAGGATGCAAACCGCTCGGGGTGGCCAGCACGACAAGATCCAGCTCGAGCCGGCCGGCCTTCACGGCGCTGAAGAGCTCGGCATCGGTGTTGAAGCGCACAGGGCTGGTGGCCGCTCCCAGGTTGACGGCAGCCGCTTCGACGATCAGCCGCTGGGCCCGGTCCAGAGAATCCTGCTGCGTGTCGCAGATAGCCACCAGCTCCGCCCGCTTCGGTTGCAGCGCAATTGCCTTGATGTGGTTGGCACTGATCCGCCCGCAGCCCACCAGGGCAATGCGAATGGGGCGATCGGCAATGGGGGGAATCGGGTCAAGCATCGAGGCGACGGCAGATCAGGACAACGTGCGGGACAACGGACACCATCATCAAACCTGGCGCACTCGACGGAGGTGGGCCGCCGGCAACAAACGCCGGCGGTAGACCTTGGCAATGAGCATCAGCGCTGCAGGTGAGCCACGATCACCTCAGCGGCATGGCCATCGCCATAGAAAGAGGGCCGGGGCCGGCTCGGATCAAGTGCCAGCTGCTGATCGATCGCCCGCAGGATCGCTGCCGGATCGGCGGGATCAGCCAGCAGATTCCAACCACAACTCAGCAGCTCCAGCCATTCGGTTTCGCCTCGCACCGTCACGCATGGAGTGGCCTGCAGAAAAGCCTCCTTCTGCACACCGCCGGAATCGGTCACGATCAGCGCTGCCCGCCGCTCGAGCAGCAACATCGTTAAAAAGCCAACGGGATCGGCAACACGAAGATGGCCCATCGGTGTCTGCACACCATGCCGGAGCATGCAGGCCCGGGTGCGCGGGTGCAGAGGCAGCAACACCGGCCATGGTGCATCCGCCAGTGCGGTGAAAATCGCTCGCAGACGTTGAGGGTCGTCGGTATTTTCGGCGCGGTGGAGGGTGGCGAGGATGAACGGACTCGCCGGCAGATTCAGAGACGCCAGCAGATCCGCGGCCCGGAACTCGGCTTGCTCACTGAAGAGGCGGGTGACATCGGCCATCAGATCACCGCTGTGCACGATCCGCCTGGGGGCGATGCCCTCCCGCTCCAGATGGCCAACGGCGATGGCGGTGGGTGCAAAGCAGAGATCTGCGAGGTGATCGGTGAGCACCCGGTTCTGCTCCTCGGGCTGATGGCGGTTGAACGAACGAAGCCCAGCTTCGACATGGAGCACGGGGATCCTGAGCTTGCTGGCCGCCAGGGCCCCGGCCAGGGTGGAGTCGGTGTCGCCGTACACCAGCACCGCATCGGGTCGCTCGCTCAGGAGCACGGTCTCAATCGCCTCCAACATCCGGCCGGTGTTGGCGCCATGGCTGCCGCCGCCGATGCCCAGCTGGAAGGCGGGGTCAGGGAGCCCCAGTTCCGAAAAGAAACAATCGGACATCGCCGCGTCGTAGTGCTGACCTGTGTGCAGCAGCCGCTCAACGATCGGCTGCTGCCTGCCGGCGGTGGCGCTGATGGCACGGCTCACGGCAGCGGCCTTGATGAACTGGGGACGGGCCCCCACCACAGTGATCAGCTGCATCGGGCGCGGCTCAGCGCGTCATCCAATCGACCATGGTCGGTGCACCGGAAGGAAACAGCAAAGCCTGCCAGTGCTGCATGCCTGGCGGCTACGAGGTACAGATCAAAGCGGTACCTGCACATCGGCGAAAACACCGAAAAAACAACAATACAGCAGCAATGGACAACAGCAACCTTTCCAGAGATTGATGACGCCAACACCAGGAAAATCCGCTAGCTTTAGCCAGCCGGCAGTTTGTTCAGTCAGCTAAACCAACACGAATACGAATCAGCTGATCGGCCTGCAGACAGTAGCGATCCTGACTGTGGGGGCAGGTCCATTCACCTTCGCCCCACAGAGGCAAGGGCACCCGCTCACCATGGGCACTCATCCAGCCCAGCTGCCGGGCAGGCACCCCCACCATCAACGCAAAGGCTTTCACGTCCCGATTGACGACGGCGCCAGCGCCAATGAAAGCGTGGGCACCAATCTCGCAGCCACAGATGATGGTGCAGTTGGCACCGAGAGTGGCGCCACGGCGCACGAGCGTGTCGCGATAATCATGCTTGCGACTCACTGCTGAACGTGGATTGTAGACATTCGTGAACACCATGCTTGGCCCACAGAACACCTCATCTTCCAGGGTGACATTGTCATAGATCGAGACATTATTCTGAATCTTGACATGATTCCCAATTCGCACCCGATTGCCTACAAAGACGTTCTGTCCCAAGGAGCAGCCCTCACCAATCACAGCGCCGGAGCAGATGTGCACCCAGTGCCAGATGCGGCTACTGGCACCGATCGTGGCGCCGTCATCGACGATCGCCGTGGCATCAATCGTGACAGAGTTGTCAATGGTCATCAGCTCTCGAGCATGGCAGAATCAACATCTGGAAAGACAGAAACACCCAATCGATTGGCGGCGGCAGCCTTGATCGCTTCTGAAGCAATGCTACAAACGCGCGAAACAATGGCGAAAGCCGACACAGACACTCACGACAGCAAACTGGTACGGTGCCTGGAGCAGCTCCAATCAGAGCCACTGGAGGTGACAGTGGAAAGACGTCAACACTGCTGGTAGATGGGGCACGGGCAAGATAGGCGATTCTAATGCTCAGCTCTGAGAGCGGCCGCCTGCGCTAACGCCCGAGAGTCCCGATCTGAAGCATATCCATACCTGAGGCTGCAGCAGACATCTCAGTCCCAGGCGAAGGAGCGGATCGCACAGCGAACCGAAAACGAATGGATGGAGCGAGAGGTGATCAGCCAGAGTTGGACAAACTGTTACTCATACGGCAGCACGTACTTGAGCCTATCGGCATCAGCCAGCAACACAGACTTTAATGGGATTTCAAGTTCCTGCCTGTTGGAACCCGTTCAGAGCCAATCACCACACCGGCATGGACAAGATAAGATCAAACCCAGAGGGCCTGGAGATCGATCGACAGTCAGCCTGATCATTGCGATGCCAGAGGAAGTCAATGGTTGCCAACGCGCCGGTTCAACCAGATACAACGGCGGAGTCGAGACCAGACATTCTGGTGATCTGCTTTTCTCCGCTCCACCGAGATCCCCGTGTGCGCCGGCAGATCCAGGCACTATCTGGACGATACCGTGTCCATGCTGCCGGCCTGACTGATCCCTGCCTTCCAGGAGTCTCATTCATCGCCCTGCAGCCGCAAAAAGCCTCTCGATTCTGGCGGGCGGCGCGCGCCCTGCTGATGAGCCTGAGGGCATATGGCGTCATGGATTCCTGGCTGGCGCTGCCAGGAATCCGTCAGGCACGCAGGATGTTGGAGCCCAGGGCGCGGCGATGCAAAGTGATCATTGCCAATGACATCGAATCTCTGCCACTGGCACTTTCGCTGGCCAGGCACGGCAGAGTTTTATATGATGCCCATGAATTTTCACCCGGACAGCATCAGGGAACCTGGATGTGGCGTTTGCTTCTGCATCCATACCGCAACTGGTTATGCCGGCAGTTCATGCCTCAGGCCTTTCGTTGCATCACGGTCAATCAGCCAATCGCTGATATCTATCGATCTCTCTGTGGTGTGAACTGTTCGATCTCGTTGAACGCACCCGACCGCTACAAGCTGCAACCACATCGCACCAACCCAGAACGGATCCGCCTGATCCACCACGGCGGTGCTGCCCCAGGGCGACAACTGGAACGCATGATCGAGATGGTTTCACTTCTTGACAAGCGTTTTACACTGACACTGATGCTGATGGCACCAGACTGGAGCCCATATTTAGGGAAGCTCAAAAAGTTGGCGGAGAACAATGAGCGAGTCAGCTTTGTGCCGCCAGTTTGCCTTGACGCAATCGTGCCCACGATCAGCAACTATGATATCGGAGTGTACATACTACCTCCAAACACGATTAACCATAAACTTTCGCTTCCAAACAAACTCTTTGAGTTCATCCAGGCACGTCTCGCTGTAGCTATCAGCCCGAATCCAGCGATGGCTGATCTTGTGGCTGCTCATCATGTCGGTGTGATGAGTGAGGACTACACCGCTGATTCGCTCGCCAAAACACTGAACCGTCTCACAGCCGACCAGATTGATACGATGCGACAAAACAGTGATCGGGCCGCCACCATCCTGAACAGCGACGTGGGAGCCGACCATTGGCGAACATGGGTGGCTGAGGCGATGGCGCCATGACAGGCGGACGACGAGCAAACCTAGCGCTCCGTCTGGCTGCACTCGACCCATCTCCCTTTTCAACAATCAAGGAATGGCCTTAAATCAGATCTGCAGCACGGATGTGGGCCTGAGGGCCAGCAATCGCTGTCAGCTGAAGTTTTGCGGCAAGAAGCCATACTCTTACAGGCGCCCCTACTGCCATGCCTGCAAACAGGTGAAGGCATTGGGCACGTTCAACCTCTGGAAAAACAGTGCTGACCAGGATGATTTGTTGCCGTGCTGATAGCATTGATTTCAATCCTGAGTGACAAATTCACACCCAAGAGCCGAAGCAGAGTTGCAACAACTGAGAGGATTTGATCAGAACTTTGCCTCCCAGAAGAGCGACCAAGCAAGAGCCGAGGCTTCGAGAGCAGAAAGAAGACAGTGATCCCAACCACTGTCTCACACATATCAGAGTCAAACGACACATTGACAGAGGCCTTAAGCGAAAAGAACTCTGAGGTTAGCGCCGCTGATGTTAAACTACATAGACCTCCGGGAGAAAGCGAAGATGAAACAGCTTCACTGGAATCTGCGCTTCTTCATCAAGCTCCAGCTCCGGATCAGACAAGCCTGAAACCTGCATCCACTGGCCTCAAGACCATCAAAGCATGAATCTGGCAACATTCAGCATGAAATTAAAATCAAACAGATAGTATTCACCGCGCCAAATCTGATGAGTAATCATAAGTGCTTAGTGAAAAGGCCTGGCGAGGCATGGACCAAGGAGCTTGTGATTCATATGCTCCTTAACACTTGCAGCACGCGGTTTTACTATGCATCTCCCTACTTTGGTGAACTTTATCGTCACGATCTTGCTGATCGTATTCAGCACCCATCCGAAGTAGGTGATCATCACTGTGCTGCTCCGCTGGGAGTTCTTGTCAATGGCAAATCATATTTCATCCCTGGTAGTGTTGACGACTTGATCCTGCACACCTCCTGCGTCGCAGCCTGTGTTGAGCCCATAGTGCGATCACTGCCGACTGAACAACAAGAAGACCTGGGGCCCCCTTCCTTTGCGGAGCTATCGCAAGGCTTCTGCGGTGACCAGTCCTCGCTGCGAGCCGCCTGGACAAAGCTGAATACGCTCGTGCAGCAGCGATTAGGCGGAGAAGGGGGGATAATTGTTGCTGCAGATGTAGCCTCCTGCATTGCAACCATTGACCTTGATCGACTACACAAGCTACTGCAGGAATCGGGTGCCGATCACGCTGCCGTGCAGCATCTCTGGAAAATGCATCTGTTCTGGTGCCGAACCGGCTGCCATGGATTACCACTTACAGGTAGTTTCCGTCTACTCATCAAGCTTTATCTCGCCAAGGTTGACGATCGGCTACGACGAGAAGGCATCATCTTTGTTCGAATCCAGGACGATTTCCGACTATTTTGCCGTAATAAGGATGAGGCCAAGCAAGCTTGTCATGTCCTCGAAGAGGCTCTGGCAACCTGCAAAATGCGGATTAATCATAAGAAAACTGTACTACTTCAAGCCGGGCGGTTCATGTCATGGTCACTCCACCGACAGGAGTTGGTTCGCCTATTCAGCGGTGGGGTGGGAGTGCCACTGCTGACCGAAATGCTGCAGCTTGACGCCTTGAGACCGATAGCATTGCTACTAATAAGACAGAGGTATGGACATCATTGCTGGCCAATGCCAACAACCACGAGCACCTTGTGAATCACTTAATCATATTCAGCATTTGCATCCCCGTCCATAATCGGGAGCGACTTATAGGTAGAGCGATACGAAGCTGCCTCACACAAAAAGGGGATGATTTTGAGATTATTGTGACTGATGATGGCTCTACTGACCGCACGGTCGCAGTGATCGAGGCCATTCACGACCCGCGTATCCGGCTGCTTCGTCACGAAGGCAATCACGGCCATGCCGCCGCCAGGAATACCGCTGAAAAGGTGGCAGCAGGCGAGTGGATTGTAGTGCTAGACAGCGACGATGAACTGCTGCCTGGCTCTCTGGATCTGATTCGATCTGTAGTTCAGACGGGTGGAAGCGAGGTGAAATGTTATGAATTCATGTGTCGGCGTGATGACGGAAAGTGCTCGCCCGATCCGCCCCTTGTCGATGGCAGGATCAGCTACGAGCACTACCTACGTAGGATCAACAAACAGCGTCGTTTCGATCCTCTGCTCTGCATCCGACGCTCGGCAGCCCATCGAACTCCCTGGTATGAGAGCCAGTTTTCCGGATCAGTGCTCCATTCTCTCGACCTGCACCGTGAGCACTGTTGTGCTGCGGTGAGTGCTGATGTTGGCCTTATTCACACCGATGCCACCAATCGGATCAGCTGGGTTCGTCGCAGCCCTAACATGGCCAGAACGGTTGGTGTTGAGCTGGGGCTAGAGCTGGATTTGATTTTGTCGCGCCATGGTACCGAATTGCAGCGCTTGGCACCACTCACCTGGAGACGCTTGATGCGAGTCCGTGCTTCTTATTATTTTCTACAAGGTTCCAGGTGGTCCGGGGTCATTCAGACACTGCGCTGTCTGCAGTCATCGCCCTTGTCAGCAGAGGTCTGGGCGCAGCTGATGATTGGACTCGCTAGTCCCCAGATGTATGCCAGAATCCGCGGAAATCGACCACCTCCAACATAATGAGCAGCTTGCTCAACCACCACATGATGCCGCTTACATGAGCAGTAAATACCACTGCACTTGCTCGGTTGGAGAGTTGACAGAAATGAAAGAAGTCCGCCTGGATCTGTGGCGTTTCAGGCCATCTGCTCAACAGCAGCACACCAGGCCATGAGCCAGCACTTTCTCAAATATAGGCAAGCAGCCTATAAGATGCTGAAAAGATTGTCCACAATGCTCAGCAATGAATCACCAGGCACCCAGATAAGCCTACTGATTCGCCAGACAGCCGTAAAGGAATGGCGACTGCTAGCAATGAATATGTTATCCAACTTGATTCTGGCGATCAGCGAGGGGTTAACCTTTGTAGTGATTTTTCAGGCAGCACGATTACTAAGTGGTGATCCAGATCCCCATCTCTTCCACTGGATAAGTCACTTCGCCCCCTTCGCCGATGTGATGACAGCACTGAACCGAGGGCAACTATTTATACTGCTGCTTCTGCTGGCCATTACCCTACAGCTGCTGATGAGCTTAGCTCGCTACTGCAATGGCCTCTCAGTCGGCTGGTTTGCAGCTCGCTGCCAGGGCAGAATTTTGCCAATTCTGCATCGCTATCTGCTGAGCCTGAGCTATGAATGCGCCAGCCGTTATCGAGTTGGTCATCTTATAAGTATTGCCAGTCGAGCACCTCAAGCCGTACAGCTCCAGATCATTGAAAAAGAGCTATTCATTAGTAATTTACTGCTGCTCTTTGTTTACTTGGTAGCGCTCCTACTGCTCAATCCCTGGCTTTCAATCGTAGCCGCGACAATGGCTGCAGCCATCGCCTCCCTGCATCGCACACTCAGTCCTCGCATCCGCAAGGCTTCCCGACAGCAAATTGAGGTGAACCGTCAGATGGCCGTGAGGATGACGGAAGATCTTCAGCTGCTGAGGCTTCTGCATAGCTCGGCGGCCCTTCGTAGCTCCGAGAGTCGCATTGAGGTCGACGCTCGCAAGCTTGAGCGACACATGATTGAACTCACCTGGCTGACCCCGCTGCTTGAACCCGTCAGCGATCTGATGCCCGTTCTTGCCGCAGCAATGATCGGAGGGTTGAGCTGGTTCCTCTACCAGGGTAACGGCCAGTTACTGGTACCTAATCTGGTCACCTTAGTTCTGATTATCCAGAGGCTGAATATCCGACTTGCTCGTATGGGGTCATCCCTCAACCGACTTTCAGAAAACACTGCTGCCATGCAGGAGGTTGAAACGATACTCAATCCGGCAGACAAAGTATTTCGACGCACCGGCGGCCTTCCCTTCACGAGATTCACCGATCGCATCGAGTTATGCAAAGTATCCTTGCGTTATCCAGATCGACAGACCTATTCACTGCGCGATGTCAACCTACAGCTTCCTGTCGGCGCCAATGTTGCTCTCGTAGGTGAATCAGGCTCCGGCAAGTCGAGCCTGATTGATCTACTGGTTGGTCTTTACCAACCCACGAATGGAATTATTCGTGTCGACGGTGTTGATCTTGAAAGGCTCGACCTGGATTCCTGGCAGCGACAACTTGGTGTAGTCAGCCAGGATGTCTTGCTGATCAACGGCTCCATTAAGGACAACATTGCTTTCTCTTCACCCGACGCCACAGCGGAACAAATCGCTGCCGCTTCTCGGGCGGCTGATGCTGAATCGTTCATCCTCAACCTTCCTGATCAATACGACACCTTGGTCGGTGAACGCGGTTTCCGGCTCAGCGGCGGCCAGCGCCAACGGCTGTCATTGGCCCGAGCCTTGCTGCAACGACCGCAGCTGCTGATCCTGGACGAAGCCACCAGCGCCCTGGACAGCCTCAGTGAGGCCCGCATCCTTGACACCATCAAGCAAATATCCGACAACATCACGGTGCTGTCTGTGGCCCATCGACTCAGCTCCATCCGTGATGCGGATGAAATCGTCGTTCTCGATCAGGGTCGTGTCCGGGAACGGGGCAGTCACCATGTTCTGATGCGGCACGGGGGCTTGTATGCCGCGCTCTGGCAGCGTCAGGCCATGCAGACCGTCAAGTGAGATCTGAATCAACAGCGATGCCCGTGCCTGCCATCTCCCTGGTGATGCCCACCATCAGTTGGGACGACACCTTCAGCCGTTGTGCCCGTGTAGCCCTTGATGGCCTGGGGCCCAGCGACGAAATCATGGTGGTGTTCGACGGGGTAACGCCACCGGTCCCTGACTGGCTGCTGGCCAGCCAGGCCAAGGTTCTGAGCACAGGTCAACGCTCTGGCCCAGCGGCCGCCCGCAACCTCGCTGCCGGCGCCGCCCAGAACGAGATCATCTTCTTCGTTGATGCCGATGTGGAACTGCACGCAGACGCGATCGATCGCATCCGGGGTCGCTTCGCCGCAAGTCCGCAGCTGGCCGCTGTGTTCGGCAGCTACGACGATCGCCCAGCCGCCCCTGGCATCGTCAGCCGCTTCCGCAACCTGCTGCACCACCACACCCACACGTCCAATCCCGGACCAGCCAACACCTTCTGGTCCGGCTGCGGCGCCGTACGCCGCGACGCCTTTCTGGACCTGGGTGGCTTCGACGCGATTGCGTACCAGCGCCCCTGCATCGAGGACATCGAATTCGGACTGCGCCTCAGTGATGTCGGCGGTTGGATCGAACTGGATCCGGCAATTCTCGGCACCCATCACAAGCGCTGGACCCTCAGGTTGATGGTGGTCACAGACATCCGGCAACGTGCAATCCCCTGGAGTCGCCTGCTGCTGCGACGCCACGAACTGCCGCCATCCCTCAACCTCAAACCAGCGGCACGCGTGAGCGCCGGCGCGAGCCTGCTGATGCTTCTGTCCTTGCCTGGGCTGGTAATGCCAGGTCACCGAGCTTTAAGTCTGGTTGTAATCTGCATGGCTCTCAGCCTGTTTCTATTGCTGAACCGTCAGTTTCATGCCCTGTTGTTTCGATGCTGTGGCAGGCTACACGGATTGGTGGGAGTCGCCCTCCATGCCTTGTATCTGTCCTATTCCAGTCTTGTGTTGATTATGGTCGCTTTAGCGGACACCGCTAATCGACCACTAAGCCAGCCTCGCTGGTTACGAACTTCGACCGGCTTGCGGCGTGCTCTGATCACATGTGGCCACATCTTTCTGGGCTTGCTGGTCATTGCCGTTATTAGCAAAGGTCTCTTCCTCGGCTGGAAGCTCACCTCCGGCACTGACATCTACCAGCGGCTCGACGAATGGCGGCTGTTCAGGGACGGCATCTATCCTTCCGGCCAATTGGCCACCCCTGAGCAGCAGGCACTTCCCTATTTCCGAACAAGTGTCTATTTGCCCTGGGCTATGCCTCTATTTGGTGCCCTCTTCGCGTGGGGAGGGGTGATTCAGGGAAAGTTGGTCATCCAGGGTCTGAGCCTGCTTTCGCTGGGATTAATGGCGTCAGTTGGCTGGCACAGCCTAAGAGCCTGGGGCCGCAGCGCTGCCTTGATTGGGGCCCTGGCTCCGATGGCGATCACTGCCAACAGCAACACCCTTGCTCATGGTCAGTTTTCGATCATCTGTATGGGTCTGATCACGCTGGAATGGCTGCTGCTCGAACAAGGCCTGCCATTGCCAGCCGGAGTCTCCTGGGCACTAGCGATGGTGAAGCCGCAGATCGCCGCTACGTTCGCGCTGCCGTTACTGGTGAGAGGAAACCGGCAGGGATTTGCACTTGGCCTGAGCGTACTGGCTGGCCTATCCGGCCTGGCAC
>CALPMR020000071.1 GCA_943324725.2 Bordetella parapertussis
GCTTTGATCGAGGCCTTGGCAGCTGGCCTGCCCGTGATCGCCAGCGATGTGCCGGCCTGCCGTGAGGTTCTGCGCGATGGAGCCGCTGGCGAACTGCTGCCGCCAGGGGATTCAGCAGCCTGGGCGGCGATGCTTCCCAAGCTGCTGGGGTCGGACGCTCGCCTTCTGGCCCTGGCCCGGCAGGCCAGGCAGCAAGCCCCTAGTTACGACATCCGCTATACAGCGGAGCGGTGGTATGGGTTACTGGGGTCTGGGCCTAACCGTTAAATCCTCTCAAAATAAAATTCTGATCTTTATGCTCCACTCTATCTGGCGTTGGCTTTTTCCCCGAATGCAGCGTTACCTGCCAGCTCATCACGGCAGCCCCGTGTTGGCCCGTCTTGACCGTGCTGCCACGGTGTTTCATCAACTTTCCGCAAGCAAGGGTAATTGCTTTTGAGCCAATTCCATCAGTTTTTGCCCAGTTGCAGCTGGCATTGGGGCCAAAGCCTCTGGTTCAGCTTTACAACATGGCCCTCGCAGATCATGACGGTGAGCTCAGCTTCTGGTTTGATCCGGGCTCCATCGGCAACACCAGTGCTGTGGCCGGCGTGCAGACCGCCATTCACGGCTTGGCATCTCCAGAAGAAATCAAAGCCCCTGCCATGCGATTGGATCAGTTCTACCTAGCCAATGAGATCGCCCACATCGACCTCCTCAAGATTGACGTGGAGGGATTTGAACCAAATGTTCTGGCCGGAGCTCACATATTAATTCAAAGCGAATCCATATCATGCATTCAGATTGAATATGGCAAAGCCAATCTTTTCTCGCGTTATTTTATTTATGACTACATCCGTGAGTATGGCGAACAGTTCGTGATAGGCAAGCTCTATCCCGGTGGAGTGCGTTGGTTTGATGGCTACTCTGCTGATCTGGATGATCTGATGGGACCAAATCTAGTGATGACCAGTCGCTCCAAGCCTGAGTTGATCCGTCTACTCACTCACGGCAATACCACTCAGATGCAGTGAATCGCTATCTCCTCTGCTGCGGCGACGCCACCGATCCAACCACCGCCAGCAACACACCCCATTTCCTGCTGCAGGCCGGCCAGGGCCAGGCCCTGCTCGAAACCGGCCTGGCGCTCCATCCCGAGCAGCTGCGCTGGCGGCGGCGTCTCTGGAACGTCGCTCAGTTGCTGCGCTACGGCAAAGCAGGGGGATTTCAGTACAGCAGAACCTTCAACCAGGCCCTGCTGGCCCAGGCCCGGCTACCGACCCAACAACCCCTGGCCTTGCTCAGCCACTATCCCCAGCTACCGCCTGAGCCCTGGCCAGAAATGTGGCGGATTGATTTTTACATCGATGCCACCACCCGCCAGGTGTTCAAGGAGTACGGCAGTGGCAACCGCATCGCCCCGGGCTTCCAGCGGCAGGTGCTGAGGCGCGAACAGCTCGCCTACGCCAAAGCCACGGCTGTGGTCTGCATGGCCCAGTGGGCCGCAGATTCGGTGATCGCCGACTACGGCATCGATCCCGCCAAGGTGCATGTTGTGCCCGGCGGCGCCAACCTTGATGAAGGCCAGCTCGCCATGCTTCCGGCAGCGAGATCACCTGGCCCTCCAACGGCAACCCATCCCCTGCGGCTGGGCTTCCTCGGTAAGGATTGGCAGCGCAAGGGCGGGCCGTTTCTGTTGCTGCTCGCCGATGCCCTGCAACAGCTGGGCATTCCAGCGGTCATTCGCGCCATCGGCCCCGATCCTGTCAGCCTGCCGGCCCATCCGGCCCTGCAGTCACTGGGCTTCATCGACAAGCAACGCCAGACGTCCCGCTTTGTGGCCGAACTGCGCAGCTGGCACTTCGGCACGCTCTTCTCCAAAGCCGAAGCCTTCGGCATCTCCAACCGTGAGTGCCTGCGCCTGGGGGTGCCGGTCCTGGCCCATGCCGTGGGCGGCATCGCCTCCACCCTGCCCGATGCTGGCTGCGGCCAACTGTTCAAGGCCCATCCCACTCCTGCCGAGGTTGCCGCCTGGATCGCGGCCCGCCTCACGCCTTACGGGGGCTACACGGCCTGGCGAGCCGAACTGGCGCTGCGCTGCAACGAGTTCACCTGGGAGCCGGCGGTTTGTAAGCTTTATGCACTTCTTGCATAAATGAAACGTTGCCCCATAGCGCCGGCGTCGGTGGTGGTCGCAAGTCGATGGACCGGTTGTTGGTCTGTTGCGGCGATGCCCTTAAGGTTCAAACCCACGGCGGCTTGCCTTTTTACCTGCTCAAGGCAGGTCAGGCTCTTGGCCTGATCCAGGCTGGCCTTGCCCTGAAACCTGAAGCGCTGCGGGGGCGGCGACGGCTCTGGAATCTGTCCGAGTGGCTTCGCACCGGGCTGCCGGGCGGGTATCAGTACAGCCCTGGCTTCTCCAGAGCCCTGCTGAATCGGGCTGGGCTGCATGCTGATCAACCGTTGAAGCTGCTCAGCATCTTCCCTTTTCTGCCGCCATGCCCTTGGCCAGAAGCCTGGCAGGTGGCGATGTACATCGATGCCTCCACCCGCCAGGTGTTCGAGCATTACGGCAGTGGCGACCGCATCGCTCCGAGCTTCCAGTGCCAGGTGCTGGCGCGCGAACAGCTCGCCTATGAGCGTGCCCAGTCGATCATCTGCCGCAGTGAGTGGGCTGCCGATTCGCTCGTCACCGACTACGGCATCGACCCCGCCAAAGTCCACGTGGTGCCCGGCGGCGCCAATCTGGATGAGGCTCAGCTGGGCTGCCTGCCTTTGGTTGAACCACCGGCACCGCCCAGCGCCAGTCAGCCGCTGCGGCTGGGCTTTCTTGGTCAGGAGTGGCAGCGCAAGGGCGGACCGTTTCTGCTGCAACTGGCCGATTGCCTGATCGGGCGCGGCATTCCCACGGTGATTCGCACGATCGGACCCGATCCGAGCCGCCTTCCGGCCCATCCCTCTCTGCAGCCACTGGGATTTCTGAACAAACAAACCGAAACGGCCCGCTTCGTGACGGAGCTGCGCAGCTGGCACTTCGGCACCTTGTTCTCCACTGCCGAAGCCTTCGGCATCTCCAACCGTGAATGCCTGCGCCTGGGCGTGCCGGTGCTCAGCCACGCGGTGGGAGGTATTCCCTCCTCCCTTCCCGATGGCGGTTGCGGTCAGCTGTTTGCCGCCCATCCCACTGCTGACGATGTGGCGGATTGGATTGCGGCACGCCTCTCTCCCTATGACAGCTATCTCGCCTGGCGCCTGGCCCTGGCGCCGCGCTGGCGGGAGTTCACCTGGGATACGGCGGTGGCGCAGCTGGCGGGGATTCTGGAATGAAGAGATCACCAGAAACGGCCAGCGCGCCAAGGCGGGGGCTGGTGAACCAGGAGCCTTCAGATACGGTGAATCGAATGGTGCATCCCCGCCTGCTGGTGATCCCCTCAGCAGCCCGCGCCGCATCGCTCACCCAACCATCAAGTCCCGCCCAGGATCTGACGCCATCCTCACTCCCGACCGCCTGAGTGCCATGGCCTGCTTGTGATGCTCGGCGCGACTTACCCTGGATGCAGTTCAGCCATCACATGCCTCGCCACGTCACTGTGTCCAGATCAGCGCAAGTCTCCGTACTTCCAGCTTGTGCTCATCGATCGTCACCTGGACATCAGGCTGCTGCTGGCCTTGAAACGCTGGCAGGATCGCCGCTTGCGATCACTCCCAGAACCAAATGCGCTGCGTCGATGACTGCCAATACCCAGGGCCATTGGAATCCCAGCCTGATGACAACATCCTGGCCGGCCATGCCAGCGACACCAATCTGCTGGCGGGGTGGTTGTGTGGTCTGGAGTGAAGAGCTTGCCTGAATCCCAGCAGCCGGGCCGGCACTATGCGGTGCTCCAAGCCGGTGCCCGCATGCACTATGCCGTACCGGCCCTGCTGGCTCGTGCCGGAGCCCTTGCGGCGTTCTATACCGATCTGCATGCCAGCCATCGCTGCTTGCAGGCCCTGAATACGTTCCTGCCGAAGTCAGCCCAGCCCAGGCCCCTCCGGCGCCTGCTCGGTCGGCAGCTCCCGTCCGAGCTCCCCAGAAGGCTGGTGCGCGATCAGCTGCTGCCCTCGCTCACCTGGGCCCGCGGCAGCGGCCGCAGCGACACACTGGTGCTGAAGCGAGCCTGCCGTGAACGCTTTGCCGGCGCCAATGCTGTCTACACCAACTTCATCAACAACGACCTCGATACCGTTCAACAGGCCAAGGATTTCGGCTTGCACGTGGTGCATGAATTGATCATTACGGCCGATGTGGGCCGCATGATGATTGAGGAAAGGCAAAGCTTCCCGGGGATGGAGCCGGACGGTGAGCCTGCAGCTGTCGTCGAGCAAGGCATCGCCCATGATCGCCGGAAGTGGTCGATCAGCGATCAGGTGCTGGTGCCTTCCGCCTACTGCCAACAGACGGCAGTATCCCTTGGCTGCGATCCAGACAAGATCAGCCTGGTTCCCTATGGCATCCCGCTGCACTGGTTCAACGGCCAGGCCACTCCCCAGCCGGGACGGATCCTGTTTGTAGGCCAGGTAGGGCTACGAAAAGGGAATCATTATCTGGCCGAAGCCCTTCGACTCCTTCAGGCCAGGGGGGTGGCCTGTGAATGCCGCGTGGTCGGGCCCTGCGGCGTGGATGTGAACCATCCTCTCTTTGCCGGCCCTGACTACCTGGGCCAGATACCCCGCAGCCAGGTACGCGCTGAATTCCTGCAGGCTGATGTTTTTGTTCTCCCCACCCTGGCGGAGGGTATGGCTCTGGTCCATCTGGAGGCCATGGCCTCCGGTGTGCCCGTGATCACCACTCCCAACTGTGGCTCCGTGGTGCGCGATGGCATGGATGGCTTCATTGTGCCCATCCGCGATTCCCGTATCCTGGCCGATCGCCTCCAGCAGCTGATCGAGGATCGCTCACTGCGCGAATCGATGGGAGAATCAGCTCGATCCAGGGCCAGCGACTACAGCTGGGATGGGTACAGCCAGCGCCTGCTCAACGTTCTTCTTGCTTCCACAACGTCATGAGCCCACTTGGCCAATCCCGCTCGCAAGCACCTGCAGCGCTTCGATCGCTGCATCGCTTCTCCCGAGCTGCACTCAACTATGGAGATCCAATTGCACTGGCCTGGCAGTTGTGGCGGCTGAAAAGCAAGCCCGGCCTGATCCGGATCAGTGACCGTGCCACTGGTATTGAATGCTGCAGTAGAGCTGGTGCCTTCCAGATGTTTGGAGAGGTGTATCACCTCCACCTTTACGACATCCCGTGGCTGCCGATCCGGCCAGGCGACCTGGTAATTGATATCGGTGCCAACCATGGCTTCTATAGTCTTTATGCAGCTCATCTAGGAGCAAAAGTCTTGGCTTTCGAGCCCCAGAAAGACACTTTTGAACTGTTGCAAGCCAACATCCACAGCAACGGCCTGCAAGGTCGGATCACAGCCTTTCCCTGTGCCATAGGGGCGAGCAGCGGCACCACGACTCTCAGTGTGAGCGCCAACCTGGCCGGAGGGATGAGCACCACCAGCGAGCGCTTCCGGCAGAACAGCGGTATCGAGGTGATCGATGAATACGAAGTGCCGGTGCTCAGTCTGGAAGAGGTGATCGCAGAACATGTCCCACACTCGGTGCGCCTGATCAAGCTTGACTGCGAAGGCTCCGAGCTGGAGATTCTCAGGGACTTGCCTGGCTCCGATTGGGATCGCATCCAAGGATTGGCCTGCGAGCTTCATCCCGAAGCCTATGCACCGGCACATCTGTTCCACTGCATTCGCAAGGCCGGCAGCGATTTTCAGATCAGCACTCTCGACACGCTGACCCATTACGGCGTGGGCAGTGCCATCCTCCATGCCGTTCGGTCCTCCTGCGCGCTCGAGGCCCTGGCTGATCCCCCCTCGGCTCCGATTTCGCGATGACCCGCAGCGTCTGGTTTCCGATCCGACGCATCGGGCCCTACCACCATGCCCGCTTTGAAGCAGCCAGTGCCCAGCTGCAGCTCACGGTGATTGAGACCCGTCCGGCCAGTCGCGAATATCCCTGGGATGCGGTACCCCAGGGTGCTTACAAGGTTGTGCGTCTGCCGGTGGCTGCCGATCCTGAAACCGACCTGCCCAGTGCCTGCCTGGATCAGGAGCTGCATGGGCTGCTGGACAGCCAGGGCAAACCTGACGTTCTGGTGAGCATGGGCTGGGCAGATCGCCCCAGTCGCCGGCTGCTGCGTCTGGCTCGGTCGCTGCAACTGCCGCTGCTGCTGGTCAGTGACAGCCGCCGGGAGGATCAACCCAGGCGCTGGCCCCAGGAGCTCATCAAAGCAATACTGCTGCGCCAGCCCTCAGCGGCCCTCGTGGCCGGATCCCAGAGCCGCGCCTACCTTGAAGGCCTTGGTTTCCCCCAGCAATCGATCTTTCAATCCTGGGATGTGGTGGACAACGAGCTCTTTGCCAGGCCTGCAGACATCTCAATGCCAGCTGAACAGCTCAGGCACTTTCTCTGCGTGAGCCGTCTGCTCGCCAAGAAGAACCACCTCGGTTTGTTGCAGGCCTATCACCGCTACCAGAGCCATGGCGGCCAGTGGGGACTGCATCTCATGGGCAGCGGCCCCGAGGAAGGCCGCATCCGGGCCGCCATTCTGGCGCTGCCCTATCCGGAGCGGGTGCGCTTGCAGCCATTTCAGCAGCTGGAAAGGGTGCGGCGTGCCTATCACGAAGCCTCCGCTTTTGTGCTGGCCAGCCACACGGATCAGTGGGGCTTGGTGGTGAACGAAGCCATCGCGGCCGGTTGCCCCGTACTGGTGAGCAGCGGTTGTGGCTGCTCGCCCGATCTGATCGAGCACGGCTTGACAGGCTGGTCCTTTCAGGCTGACCAACCAGACACCCTGGCTGCTCTGATGCACGAGGTGGAAACATTGGGACCCGAGGCGCTGCTGAAGGTGTCCGCAGCCGCACGCGCCGGCCTCGAGCACTACGGCCTCCACAGCTTTGCCGGCGGCCTGGCGCGGGCCGTGGAGCATGCGCTTCAGCAGTCATGCACTAGCCTCAGCGCATCGCTGGTTGCTTCGCTGCTCGATTGATGCTGTCGGATCCTTACAGCCTTACCACGCAAGAGACAGCCTTGGTGGGCGGCCTGGCTGGGTTGATCGTTTGGGAGGTCTGGCGATCATGGAAAGGCCGAGATCCGCTGCAGGCCTATCAACCCACCATTTTCGTGGGAGCGATTCTTACTTACTATTGCCTGATTGGCCCGCTGCGTGCCATTGCCAATGGTGAGTGGGTGGATCGGGGGCTCGATCTGCGCAACACGATGGTGTGGGCGTGGGCCGGCTCGCTCATCTTCTACGGCGCTCTGCTGATTGGCTACCACTCTTTGCCACGCTGGCGCTGGAAATCCCGGTTTACCGGCATCTATCTTCCAACTGAGAACTGGCGAAAGCTCGCCAGCAGATTGAACTGGGTTGGCATAGCTTTCTACACCATAGGCAGTGGACCAGTTGTACTGGCACAACTCAATCCATTCGGCGCTCGTGAAGCCATTCAAGAACTTTCGGCTTCTGGCATTGACTTAGGAGCCTGGTCTAATTACTTTTCACTCTGCCTCAACTTTTTAATTCCTGGCACCATTCTTCTGTTCGGATGCTGGGTGATTGACCGCAAGGGATTGTCGCAGTGGCTTTTATGGATGCTGGTGGGTGCCGGCCTGTTCACCACTTCAGGCTTCCGCTGGAGATTGGTTGTTCTGCTGGCACCGATTTCCCTTCTCTGGTTTCTAGCTCGCCAACGCCGTCCCAAAGCACTATTCCTGGCTTTCTTTGCCTCTGGGTTGATCTTCATCGGCGGCTATGTGGGCATTACACGCACTTACGGCCTTGGCCTGGATGTTTCACGACTTGAAGGTGAGTCGACTTCGGAAATTTTCAATGCTGGCTTCCGGGAGGCTTCCATTTTTCTGACGACTGGAGGTTTGATCGCCCAATCTCCAGATCGCTACCCCTTCGTCGGCCTCACACCAATCAAGAACGTACTCACCTTCTTCATACCAAGGCAACTTTGGCCGCAAAAAGGCACGAATGAATACATTTCCAGGGCCACTTACACTCTTTACGGGGGGCCGAGAGCCGGCGGTTCAGCATTGCTTAATATCGCCGAATACTACCTGATGTTTGGCTGGCCTTCTCTGATCGCCATGAGCCTGTTACTGGGTGTAACTTTGCGCTCACTGTATGAATGGTTTCTCCTGAATCGTTACGACCTCTCGGCCCAGGTCGTGTACACATGTTCAGCCTGCTTCCTTTATGTTGTCCTCAGCCGAGGCTATCTTCCACAAGTGGCTTCCTTATTGACTTACACGGTGATACCTCTTGCCTTGCTGCGCGGCTGGGCAATCCAGAACTATCTGAGAACTCGATATCCGCAGCGACGAGCCTGATGCGGATCCTCGTTGTTGGCCCAACAGCGCACTATGGCAACGGCGGTATCGAAACCCAGATCGCACAGCTGATTCCTGCCTTCCAGCAGCTCGGCCACCACTGTGTCGCTGTTGACACGTTTCATCAAGACTGGTCTTCTCGTCTGCTCATCGATCTCAACGCCGCACTTGGGCAGAGTGACATTGTGTTGATGATGGGCTTGAATCTCAAGGCCTATGGCCTAACGCTGCTGCGCCGGCGGCCTGTCCTGTTGAGCCATCACATCATGGTGGGTGGTACTCGGTTGAGCCAACACCTGCATCGGTGGGTGGGCAGCAGTCTGCCGTCGGTCTTCAACAGCTCCTTTCTGGCTTCTCGGGAGCCCGGCAGTCGCTGGCCAGCCAAAGTGATCCATCCCTGCTATCCCGCGTCCCTTTATCCCACGCAGCTCCACAACACTGTGGCCTGGGACAGGCGCCATTTTGATGTGGGCTTCCTTGGCCGCCTGATTCCCGAAAAAGGTGCCGATCTGCTCCTGCAAGCCTCTGCAGACCTCAACCGTCCTGGTCTGCGTCTTCAGATGATCGGCTCCGGGCCCTGTAGGGAGCAGCTGGAAGGCCTGGCTGCCAAAACGGACATGTCCTTGCACTTCACCGGTGCTCTGGATGCGGCCGGGGTGGCCCAGGCCCTCCAGCAGGTGAAGGTCCTGGTGATTCCCTCCCAATGGCAAGAGCCTTTTGGCGTGGTGATGTTGGAGGCACTCGCCGCTGGCTGTCACGTGATTGCATCGGCAATTGGTGGTCTGCCTGAAGCAGGCTCTGAATTCGCCACTTATGTGCCGCCCAGTGATCCGCTCGCTCTCAAGGCAGCCTTGGAACGACTGATTGAGGCCCCAGCTCCGCAGCATCTGGCGGCACTTCAACTGCATCTGGAGCGCTTCCAACCACAGGTGGTTGCCGGCTTGCTGGAAGCCGAACTCCAGCGAGTGCTGCAGCAATGATGCGTATTTTGGTGATTGGCCAGTCCTATGGCAGGGGGCATGCGGCCACCTCGGATCTGTTCACTGATCTGGTGGAGGGCCTGGCAGCAGTGGGGCTTCAGGTGGAGGTGCTCACCTCAGCGGCCGATGGGGCCCCTGCCTCCCTCAGCGTGAGCAACGGCATCAGCATTCACCGGGTCTCGCGCCAGAGCTCACTGTGGATCCGTCGTGTACCCGCCATGGGCAGGTGGCTGTCGCTGGTCTCGCTCTGGCTGGGTTTGGTGAGCTGGTGTCTGCTCACCCGCCAACGCTTCAGCCATGTGATCGTTCTCGATACGCCCCATCTGCTCACCTTGGCAGCACTGGTGCTCCGATGGCGACATCAAAGTGCCGCCATTGCCTGGGTGATGGATCGGCCCCTGCTCCAGATCCATCGCCTCAATCGTCCCGGTTCTCTCAAATCCCGACTGGGTGCCTGGCTCAACAGCCTCCAGGTTGCTCTGTTTCGCCATTGCGATGCGGTCGTTGCGCTTGGAGATTGTATGGTCTCCACACTTCAGCATGAAGGTGTATCTCCCGGGAAACTGGTCAAGATCCGCACCTGGGATCAGGATGATCTTCCCCAACAGTCCATCGCCGCAACTGAAGCCCGCAAGCTTGCTGGCTTGCCTCAGCACTTCACCGTGATGTATTCCGGCTATGCCGGGGCCTGGCATGACTTCAATCCCGTCATCGAATGCGTCCAAAATCTGGCTTTTGATAAGCGGTTGCAATTCCTGTTTGTCGGTGAAGGTCCTGGCATCCAGGCCGTCCAGGAATGGTGTGCAGCCAATCCAGGAGCCAACGTGATCTTCCGTCCCTTTGTCGCTGCGCAGCAGCGCAACAACTCTCTCTGCTGCGCAGATCTACATTTGGTTTGCCTCAAGCCGTCGATGCTGGGCACCTGTTCACCCTCCAAACTCAATCCTCTGTTAGGCCTGGGCCGTCCTGTACTGGTTGTGGCACCGCCCGGTTCTCAGATCGCCGTGGATGTCGTCAAGACAGGATCGGGTTGTTGCACCCCATCGGGCCCGGAATTGATTGCCGTCATCCGTGATCTACTGGCCAGGCCAGAGGCTCTGGAGCGGATGGCTGGCTGCGCGAGTGCGGCGTTTCTTGAGCATCACTGCCGAAGCAAGGCGATTGGTGCATGGCTCCGACTGATCGAGAACCTTGCCTGACCCATTGCCTTGCTTGCTCCTTCCCATCAAATTGAATGAGTGGTCACAAGTTACAACAAGGCGAGCACCAATTGAAATCACCACCAGTGGCCATACATTGTTGACGAATGCAGGCATTAATCCCACCCACTCAACTGCATTCATCATTAACTCATTGAAGATAGCTATCAAACTGAATGGGCATAGCCTTGCCAGGCTTTCGGCATTCCAGTAGGCAGCACAAGCATCACATCACTACCACCAAAGCGACTTGGCGCCTGTTTTCTTCATAGGGCTGACACCAAAGAATTACCATGGCAGAAATTCCCTGAGTATTTACACTCAGCCTTCACATCAACAGCCTCCCAATTAAATCGCTCAAAAAAGCCTGGGCTCCTATAAATCGCAGCCATTGATAGACTCGCGCCGAAGCCAATCATGCCCCTGCATCTCCTTTTTGTGAAGCATCCCATTTCTTGATCAATAAAATCAAGAAAATACGAAATTTTCTGGCCAACCGTTGCCCCGCTCTCGGCAAAATAAAGCGCGTGGCCTGGGCAGCTGCGGATACTCTTGTGCCACGGAGAAGCTACAGTCAGCATCGAGAAGATATCTTTTTTGCAAGTCATTTGCAGGAATATTCTTGTTACGATATTGGCTATATTGACGTTGGCGCCAATCATCCCACCTGCATTTCCAACACTTATCTGCTCTATCGAAAGGGCTATAGAGGGTTCCTAATCGAGCCCAACTCTGAGCTGACATGGCTCTGTCGACTTTTTCGGCCGAATGA
>CALPMR020000072.1 GCA_943324725.2 Bordetella parapertussis
CGGAGCTTCGAGCTCCTCAGCTTCGCGGTGATAGATGAACAGCCGCACCAGATAAAAGAGCCCGGCAAACCAGACGACAACGCCGACGATGTGGAGGGTCTTGAACCAGAGGTAGGCCTCGGGAGGCCAGGCAAAGGCGAGCGGCATGATCGAGGGGAGCTTGGCGATGCTCAGGCGGGAGTCTCGCTCACCAGACGGCAGGCCCGGCGGGCGACCGCGGCGCCATAGCCCCGTTCCACCGACCCCTGGGCGGGGCTGATGCGGCCGTCGCGGCAATCGACCGTGATCCGCTCCTGGTGGCCGCTCTGATCGCGCAGGCGCAGGCGCAACTGGAAGCCGTGCTGGGCGCTGCGGCTGAACTCATCGCCGCAGACCGGCCCGACGCACAGGCCTGGAGATGCCTGGACGGACCCGGCCGCGCTGCCGAAGATCAGGCAGACCAGCAGCAGAACCGCCCGCAGCAGGTGGCGCAGGTTCATGCTGATCGAGACTGGATCGGCTCCAGTGCCGCTGCAGCAGCGTCCTGCAGAGCCTCCTGGGCCTCGGGGTGAAAGTAGTCCCACACCTGGGCGGCCAGGGCCGGCCCCATCCCCGGTGCCTGGGCGATCGCCTCGGGGCTGGCCAGCTGGATGGCGTCGATCGAGCGGAAATGGGCCAGCAGATCGCGCACCCGTTTCGGTCCCAGGCCGGGGATGTCCGTCAGCCGCGAGCGCTTCATGCGCTCGCCGCGCTGCTGGCGGTGGAAGCTGACGGCGAAGCGGTGCGCCTCATCGCGCAGGCGCCGCAGCAGCGAGACGCCGAGCTGGTCGGGCTCACTCTCAAGCGGCTGCTTCGCCCCAGGCACGAACACCTCCTCGCGCTGCTTGGCCAGGGAGCAGACCACCAGGTCGTCGTGCAGATCCAGCTCCCGCAAGGCCTCCATCACGGCCGAGAGCTGGCCCTTGCCGCCATCGATCATCACCACGTCCGGCCAGTCGTTGAGGCCGCCGGTGTGCAGGGCGGTGCTGGCCGATCGCCGCAGTTCGGCCAGATCCGCCCCCTCGGCCTTGGCCTGGGACCAGCGGCGGAAGCGGCGGCGCATGATCTCGGCCATGGCCATGAAGTCATCGGAGTGGCCGGCGACGATGCTGCTGCTCTGGATCTTGTACTTGCGGTAGTGCTGCTTGGCCGGCAGGCCGTCGATGAACACCACCTGGGAGGCCACCGCATCGCTGCCCTGGATGTGGCTGATGTCGAACCCCTCGATCCGCCGCGGCGGCGTGACCAGATCCAGCAGCTGGGCCAGGTCCTCGGTGGCCAGGAGCTGCTGCTCGGCGCCCCGCTGGGCCCGCTCCAGCTCATAGGTGGCATTGCGTACCACCAGTTCGATCAGCTCCGCCTTCTGCTGGCGCTGGGGCACGGCCAGCCGCACCCGCCGCCCGCGCCGTTCCGAGAGCCACTCCTCGATCAGGGTTTGCTGGGGCAAGGGGTGCTGCAACAGCACCTCCGGCGGGATCTCCACTGGATCCACCTGGCTGTAGTGCTCCTCCACCACCCGCTGCAGGATGCGGCCATGGTCGAGGCCAGCAGCGGCCGCAACCGCTGCGGGCTGATCGACGGGCTGATCGGTGCTCTGCTCGGCAGGCTGGGATCCGGCCGCGCCCGGCTGCAGCGGCATCGCATCGGCGGTGAAGCCCAGCCGGCCGACCAGCCGGCCGGCGCGCATCTGGAACAGCTGCACCGCCGCCACGCGGCCATCGGCCGCCAGGGCGATCACATCACGGCTGATCGAGTTGTCACCGACACTCATCTTCTGATCGGCGGTGAGCGTGTCGAGTCCCTGCAGCTGGTCGCGCACCCCGGCGGCCGCCTCGAAATCGAGCCGCTCGGCGTAGCGCTCCATCTGGCCGGCCAGCAGCTCGATCAGCTCATCGCTGCGCCCCTGGAACACCATCGCCACCTTGCGCAGGGTCTGGTGGTAGTCCTCGGAGCTGATCTGCTCCTGGCAGACGCCGGGACAGCGGCCGATGTCGAAATTCAGGCAGGTGCGATCGCGATGCAGCGGCAGGGGGCGCTGCCGCAACGGGAAGACCCGCTTGACCAGGCTGAGGGTGCGGCGCAGCAAGCCGACATCGACATAGGGGCCGTAGAAGCGATCCAGGGGACTGCGGCAGCGGCGACGGCGGGTGATGAAGATGCGCGGATAGGACTCGCTCCAGGTGATGCAGAGATAGGGATATTTCTTGTCGTCCTTGAGCAGCACATTGAAGTGCGGCTGGTTCTGCTTGATCAGGTTCGCCTCCAGTGCCAGCGCCTCGGCTTCGCTGTCGGTGACGATCACCTCGATGTCGCAGACCTGGCGCACCATCAGCGAGATGCGCGGGCTGTGGCCATGGCCGCCGCCGCTCTGGAAATAGCTGCGCACCCGGTTGCGCAACACCTTCGCCTTGCCGATGTAGAGGATGCGGTCCTCGCCATCGCGCATCAGGTAGCAGCCCGGTTCACTCGGAATCTCGCCGAGCCGTGCCTTGAGCCGCTGCGGCTGCAGCATCAGGGGCGTCCCCAGCGTCGTGCCGGCGACCGGTTCGGGGCTCTTCTGCACCGCCAGCGTCAACCGCCGTACTGCCAGCCGGTGGCCGACAGCTCCAGGGCGGCTCCATCGCGATGCAGCACGGCGTTCTTCACCGCACCGACGAACACCGTGTGGTCGCCGGCCGCCACCTGCCCCACCAGCTCACACTCGACGGCGCCGAGCGCCTGATCGAGGATCGGCAGGCCCAGCGCCCCGAGCTGGAAGGGGGCGGCGTCGAAGCGGCCGCCCATCCCTTTCTGGGGCTTGAAGAACACCGCCGCCAGATCCTTCTGATCAGCGGCCAGCACATTGAGGGCAAAGCGGCCGGTGCGCTGAATGATGCCGTTGCTGGTGGAGTCGGCCCGCACGGCCATCACCACCAGGGGCGGCTCGAACGAGCCCTGGGTGACCCAGCTGGCGGTGAAGCCATTGATCTCGTCGCCCTCGGCGACGCCACAGATGAAGACACCGTGGGGAATCTTGCGCAGCAGGGTCTTCTTGGCTGCCTGGTCGAAACTGGCTTCGCTCATCGTCCTTGCCGCTGGGTGGCAGCGACTCTAGGAAGCAGTCCGGCCCGGGCAGGCCGCTCCATAGGCTTGCGGTCACTGCGCTGCCTTGATGCACGCCCTCTACCCGGGCAGTTTCGATCCCCTGACCCTCGGCCATCTGGATCTGATCGAACGCAGCGCCCGCCTGTTTGACGGCCTCACCGTGGCGGTGCTGCAGAACCCCGGCAAGCAGCCGAGCTTCCCGCTGGCGCAACGACTCGACCAGATCCGCGAGGCCACCGGCCATCTGCCCTCGGTGCAGGTGGCCAGTTTTGACGGGCTCACCGTCGAGTTCGCCCGCGCCTGCGGTGCCGCCGTGATCCTGCGGGGCCTGCGGGCCCTGAGCGATTTTGAATTTGAGTTACAGATCGCCCACACCAACAAGACCCTGGCACCGGCCATCGAAACCCTGTTTCTGGCAACCGCTGTCCAGCACAGCTTTCTGAGCAGTTCGGTCGTGAAGGAGGTCGCCCGGTTCGGAGGAGCGGTCGAACACATGGTGCCCAGAGGAGTGGCGGCCGACCTCGCCAGGCTCTTTAATCGTTCAACTCCCCACGGTTGACATGTCTGAGGCCCGCATCACCGTCCTCGATCAGCTGGATCAGCTCGAGGAGATCGTTCTCGACGGCAGCCGCATCCCCTTCAGCGGTGGCCGCCTCGTCAATGAGCAGGACGCCATCGAGACGATGGATGCCCTGCGTGAGTCGCTCCCGTCCCAGATCATCCAGGCCGAGGAACTGATCCGCCAGCGGGAGGGCTTCATCGACAAGGCCCGCCAGCAGGCCGAGGAGATCGTCACCAAGGCCCGCCGTGAGCGGGAGCAGCTGATCAACCAGGCCGCCATCCGCCAGGATGCTGAGCGCCAGGTGGGTGAACTGCGGGACCAGGCCCGCCAGCAGTGCGAGCAGATGATGCTGCAGGCGCGCCAGCAGGTGGCTCAGGCCGAACAGGAGCACCAGGCCCGCATGGCCCAGATGGAGCAGCAGCACGCCAGCCGCCGCCAGCAACTGGAGCAGGAAGCCCAGGCCCGGCGCCAGCAACTGGAGCAGGAGGCCAACGATCGCAATCGCCAACTGCTCGAGCACCACGAGCGGGCACGGCAACAGGCGATGCAGGAGCTCGAAGCGGTGCGGCAGGAGGGCCTGCGCGTCCAGCGCGACAGCCAGGCCGAAGCGGAGCGTCTGCACGCCGACGCCCTGCAGTTCGGCAAGCAGACCCAGCAGCAGTGTGAGGCGCTGATGGCCCGCAGCCGCCAGGAGTCCAACTCGATTCAGGAGGGTGCCAACCGCTACGCCGAACAGGTGCTGGGCGAACTGGAAGTGCGCCTCAAGGAACTCAGCCAGGTGGTGCTCGGCGGCCGCCAGGAACTGGGTCGGCTGCAGAGCCAGGACAGGCCCGCCCCGCCGGCGGCCGAAGTGCTGCCGATGGCAGACAACGAACCCGTCAACCGGGCCCGCCGTGCCGCCGGTCGGATGCGTCGCGCCGCCACCAGGGGGATCGCCAGCTGAGCTGGCCCCCAGGGGGCCAGGGCGACAGCGATGCTCCCCGCCCAAGCCGTCGAAGCTGGACTCCCTGCCAGAGGTCCATCGTCATCAGACGCTTGCATGCTCACTGGCCAGAGTGGGCAGCGCCAATGGCTCTGTCTTGAATTGATTTTGATTCAATTGCCCATCAACAAACCAGGCTCTTCTGAACAGGAGCCTGGTTCGAGATTCACACCGTTCGGGTGATCAATAGCCCTGGTTCAACACAACCTGGTTGCACAGCGAGACGTTCTGGACCTGACGCATGATCTGACCGATCGTCTGATTCGGCATGCTGGCTCCATTGGAGATGGCACTCACATAGCGGGGGCCATCGCTGGTCTGCAGGACGCCGCTGATCGCTCTCACCCCGGTAAGGGTGCCGGTTTTGCCGAACAGACGGCCATCCAGGGAGCTGCCTTTGAACAGATGGCGCATCGTGCCCCGCTGGCCGGCGATCGACATCGAAGCGATGTAGTCCCGGCCGTAAGGATGTTGATCCATGCGCATCAGCAAGGCGGCCAGCAGCCGCGAGGTGAGCCGATCGCCGCGATCGAGACCACTGCCATCGCGAATCCGAACCCCCTGCATCGGCAGACCCTGCTGGATCAGCCAGGTCGTTTCGATCCGGGCCGCCTCATCGATATTCCAGGTGCCGGCACCGCTGCGCAGCAACACCTCGGCCGTGAAGTTGTGGCTTTCGGTGTTGGCCAGGCTCAGCAACCCGTGCATGGTGGTGGAGGGCTCCTCGTGCACCAGCACCGCATCACTGGGCATCGGCATTCCGGCCGACACCAGGCTCAGCTGGGCCTTGCCACCCTGTTGGGCCATGGCGCGCTGGAACAGGGTGGTGAACCGGGAGGCGGGATTGCTGACCGCATCCTCGATCGCATTGCTGGTGATCGCCAGCCGGGTGATCGGGGCGCCGTAGGCATAGCTGCGATCGCCGTAACTCCAGCCCTGGGGCCACCAGCCCTGGGCCGGCTCCTCCGCCAGTTGCACTCTGACCGCCGTACCGGGTGCCCCACCCGACGAGGCCAGGGCCAGCTTGGCGAAACGCTGCAGATGGGGCACCGCCAGATCCGGATCCCCCTGGCCGGTCAGCCGCAGGGTGCCATCAGGGAGTCGCCAGAGACTGGTGTGGAGGCGGAAGTCGGGGCCGAGGCGATCGAGGGCAAAGGCCGTGCTCAGCAGTTTCTGATTCGAGGCCGGCACCCGCGGCCTGGTGCCGTTCACATCCGCCAGCAAGCGACCACTGGGATCAGCGACGCTGACGCTCCAGACCGGGGCTTCCGAACCGATCAACGACGCCAGTCGTTGCTGCAGGCCCGGGCAGCTGACCTGACTCTGCAGCTGGGGCAGACCTACCGGAGCCGGCAGGGGCGGCAGCGCCGCCATCGGGGCGCGCTGCAGGCCACGGCTGGGAGGCAGCGCCGGCGACCAGGGTGACGCCTCCGCCCCCAGCTGCTGGGCCAGGCTCGGAGCCGGGAGACTCGGGGCCGTCAGGGCGGCGGCGAGCAACAGCAGCGAAACGGAGTGCTTGGTTGTCATCTTCAGGATTTGCCCAATTGCAGATCGGTGACGGTGCCGTTGAAGCGGTAGTTGAGACCCTCCAACTCGACCGGGGCGCCGATCTTGATCGTCTGGTTGCCGAAGACAACGCCACCGTTGGTCTTGCGTCCTTCTCCTTGCAGCACGAAACGACCATCAAAGGTGCCGAACGTCTTCTGATTGGGATCAGGGGCGGAGACGAAGCGGCCATCGGGCGTGAGGATCGTGAGGCGCCGCTCCAGGGGAATCACCCGCTGGATCGTCACGCTGCCGTGGGGCTGGTTGCGGATCACGATCGAGACCCTGCCTTCAGCCTGGGCACTCTTGAGCAGCGAGGCCGGATCAGCCGAGGGCACGCCGCGCACGTCAACGGTGACCGTGACCGGCTGACTCGAGCCGGTGGCGCTGGCCACGGCTCCACTGAGCTTGGGGCTCCAGACCACACCGGCCACAGCCAGCAGCACGGCCGCGGCGGCGCCGAGGTCGATCAGATTCCAGGAGCGGGAGGAAGAGGTATCGCTGGCCATGGAAACCCACAAAGCCTGCGAAGTGTACGCAGGGTTCCCGGTCGGCACCAGTCAGGCACGACCAGCTGCGGCTGGATCGCGCCCCGGCTCAGTTCTGCAACCCCTCGATCAGATCGCCCAGGGCCTTGAGATTGCCACCCAGGCCCGGGCTCTGGCCGCCGCTGAGGGCCAGCTCCTGCTGCTCGCCATCGGGTTTGCGCTCAAAACTGCCGACCCAGCGATAGCCATCGGCATCGAGTCGGTAGAGCTCCCAATCGTCTGGCCAGGCGCGGCGCAGGGCGCTGCTGGTCTGGGGGAGCAGGGCGTAGGCCGCCTGCCATTGGGCCAGAAAGCCGCGGCGCCGTTGGCGGGCGACGCTGCCGATGCCGACGGTGGCATCCTCGAGCCGGGGATTGAGCAACAGCACCGAGCCGCGATGGTCGGTGCAGATGCGCTCCACCTGCCCGTACTCCGCCTGGCTGGCTCCGACCAGCAGCAGCAGGCCGTCGCTGGGGCCCTGCGCCTGCAGGCGCTCCTGATCGCCGAAACTGGCGATGGTTCCCCCCGCCTCGCCGGCGTCGCGTCGCGCCAGGGCTGTGGCCCCCATGTCGGCGAACAGCAGTCGCGGCTCCAGGCCAGCTGCCTGCAGCGCCCCATTCAGCCGCAGCACCACGGGCAGCAGCCGCAAGCCCTCAAAGCGAAACTCGACGGTCCAGCGGCCGGCCGGCGTGGAGGCCAGGGCCTGATGGACAGCGGCGAGGGCCTCGGCCTCGGCGGTGAGCAGATCGGCGGGAAGCATGGCAGGGATCCGCTGGTCGGCGGTGCAGAGGGCCTGGGCGCTCGGACCCTACCGAGCGGGCTGAGTCGGCGGCTGAGCCCGACGGCTCTTGGCCCGACTGGAGCAGGTTCGCCTAGAGCTCGCGGCAAGCGCTGTCCAGATCGTCGGGGAAAGGCTCCAGATCAACCGGCTTCAGCCAGGGCCCCAGGCTCAGTCGCAGGCCACTGGCCGCCTCCGCTTCGCTGTAGCCCATCGCCAACAGGATCGGACTGGCGGCACTGCTCACACCGACACGGCTTGCACCTAAACGGCTTGCAGCTAAACGGCTTGCACCGGCACTGCTGCAGGCAGAACCACTGCTGACGGCCCAGCCACGGCGGGCCAGGGCCCGCACCAGGGCCCGCCCCGACAGCGGCTCGCCGTCGTCCCCGGCGACCAACAGGCTGAGGTGGTGGGGCAGGCGCTGGGCCTCGCCACCGGGCTCCGGACCACTGAGCCGCAGGCCCGGCCGCTGGCGCAGCCGCTGCCAGAGCTGATCGCGCAAACAGGCCAGCGGATCCTGGCCGCCGGCAGCATCCAGCCGGGCCATCGCCAGCTCGAGGGCTTCGGCGAATCCATGGGCCAGCAGCACCGCTTCGGTGCCACCGCGGCGCCCCCCCTCCTGAGCACCGCCGCCGATCAGCGGCGCCAGCTCCAGGCCCGGCGCCAGCACCAGGGCCCCGACGCCCCGGGGCCCCTGCAGCTTGTGGGCGGTGCAGCTGAGCAGATCGATCGGCAGCTCGGCCAGGTTGATGGGCTGATGGCCGACCACCTGGACCGCATCGACATGCAGCCGCACGCCGGCGGCGCGGCAGAGCGTCCCGAGCTGGGCGATGGGCTGGAGGCTGCCCACCTCGCTCTGGCCCCAGATCAGTGACACCAGCCGGGTGGGGGGCACCAGCCACTCGGCCAGTTGCTGGGGATCGACCAGACCATGGCGATCCACCGGCAGGATCTGCAGCTGCCAACCCTGACGCTGCAGCTGGGCCGCCGCCGCCGTTGTCGCCGGATGCTCGACGGCGGAGATCAGCAGCCGGCCGGGCTCCAGCAGGGCGGCGCTGCCGAGCAGGGCCAGATGGATCGCCTCGCTGCCGCCGGAGCAGAAGATCAGCTGGCCAGGTTCAGCCCCCAAAGCGATCGCCAGCCGCTGGCGGCTGCGCTCCAGCAGCTCGGCGGCCGCCAGGCCCGGGCCATGGAGGCTGGAGGGATTGGCCCAGGCCAGCGGCGCCATCGCTGCCATCGCCGCCAGCACCTCAGGCGCGGGTGGACTGGTGGCCGAGGCGTCGAGGTAGCGAGCCAGATCGCCGTGACGGGGGGCCGCTGCTTCAGCCATCGCCGCCTGGAGCCTGCCAGGGATCTCGAGCCATGCTGCCCGTGGTCGGCTCAGCGGTTTCTGCAGCCTCTTCAGCCACCTGTTCGGGGCCTGCCTCGGCGGCCAGGCGGGAGCGGAAGCGGGATTCGGCGGAGCTGGAGGCGATCGCCACCAGTTCATCGAGGGAGCGCCCCCCCAGCAGGGCCTCGACCCGGGCCCGGGCTTCCTGGCTGACACAGGCCTCAGGGCGGAGGCAGCCATGGACGCAGGCCGTGGCGCAATCGATGGCGGGCTTGGCGCGGGCAGCGCCCGCCTCCGTGCCCGGCCCTGCAGAAGCATCAGCGGCAGGAACCTGGTCGGGCAGCGCCGGAACCTGGGGCCGTTCCGCGGCCGCATCGAGCAGCTCAAAGGCGCGATCGCTCTGCGGTTGCGACGTGGCCTGGGGCGCTGTCGGCGGTTCGGGAGCCCAGCCAAGCGGCGGTTGTTCCGCCTCGCCGACCAGCCCCGGCACCGCCACGCCGTCGAACACGGCCTCAGCCGGTCCGGTCATGAACAGGTGATCGCTGGCGACATCCCAGTCGATCTCCAGCGTCCCCCCCGGCAGGTCGAGGCGGGCGCCGCGCTCGCTCAGGCCGAGCAGATGGCAGGCCACCAGCGTGGCGCAGGCGCCGGTGCCGCAGGCCAGGGTGGGGCCGGCGCCCCGCTCCCAGACCCGCATCACCAGATGGGCTGGATGCAGCACCTGAACGAAGTGCACGTTGGTGCGGGCCGGAAAGACGGGATGCACCTCCAGGGCAGCCCCCAGCAGCTCCAGATCGACGGCCTCGACATCCGGCACCGGAATGACGACATGGGGATTGCCCATGCCGACGGCGGCAACGGCCAGAGCCTGTCCCGCGATCACCAGATCCCCCTGGGGCAAGCCGGCCAGGCCGGCCTCCAGCAGGGTCGGGATCGCCCCGGGCGCCAGAAACGGACGGCCCATGTCGACACGGATGCGGCCATCGATCTCCAGGGACGGCACGATCCGGCCGGCCAGGGTCTCGATCTGCCAGGTGCGGCCGGGCTCATCGCCATCGCTGTCGGCCAGAAAGCGCGCCAGACAGCGGATTCCATTGCCGCACATCTCCGGCTCGCTGCCATCGGCATTGAAAATGCGCATCCGCAGTTCGCCGCCTTGTCGCGGCGGCAGGGCCAGGATCACGCCATCGCCACCGACGCCGAAGCGGCGATCACACAACCGCCGGATCGCCGCCGCTGTCAAGCCGATGGCGTCGTCGCCATCGCCATCGGCACTGATCAGGTTGCGACCATCGAGAAGCAGGAAGTCGTTGCCTAATCCCTGATATTTGCTGAACTGAAGCACAATCCCCGCAAGCGCCGGCACAGCTCGATCCTATGCAGAGCTTCTTCGACAAGCGCGTGCCCAGGCTCGACACCAGCCTGCCCAGTGTCCGGCACGTCCAGGAGCTGATCCGCAATCGCACCATGGTCCAGGTGACGATGGTCGGGGGACAGGAACTGGTGGGCACGATCAAATGGCAGGACAGTGACTTTCTGGCCCTGCGCCAGGATGCCAACACGCCCCTGGTTCTGATCAACCGCGAGGCGATGTCGTTGCTGCGGGCCTTCCTCTGAGCCGCCGCCAAACCTTCTGGCCCTGGGGTTATGGCACGATCACGCCTGAGCGCAGGCCCTCGAGCGAACCCCCGTGACCGATTCCTCCCGCTACCGGCCGCAGGTGATCGAGGAGCTCTGGCAGCAGCGCTGGCAGAGCCAGGCGCTGGCCCTGACCCCCGAGCCGGCGGGCTCGGCTGCGGCCGACACCGCCGAGCCCTATTACGCCCTGTCGATGTTCCCCTATCCCTCGGGGAGCCTGCACATGGGCCATGTGCGCAACTATGTGATCACCGACGTGATCGCCCGGGTGCAACGCCTGCGCGGCCGGGCCGTGCTGCATCCGATGGGCTGGGATGCCTTCGGTCTACCGGCGGAGAACGCGGCGATCGAGCGGGGCGTCGATCCCGGCGCCTGGACTGACCAGAACATCGCCCAGATGCGGCAGCAGCTGCAGCGGCTCGGCCTGTCGATCGACTGGGACCGGGAGCTGGCCACCTGCCACGCCGACTACTACCGCTGGACCCAGTGGCTGTTCCTGCAGTTCCTCGATGCCGGCCTGGCCTACCGCAGTGAGGCGACGGTCAACTGGGACCCGATCGACCAGACGGTGCTGGCCAATGAACAGGTGGATGGCGAAGGGCGCTCCTGGCGCTCCGGCGCCCTGGTGGAAAAGCGCAAGCTGCGCCAGTGGTTCCTGAAGATCACCGCCTACGCCGACCAGCTGCTC
>CALPMR020000073.1 GCA_943324725.2 Bordetella parapertussis
AGCAACGCCAGCAGGCCCGCCAGCAACGGCTGCTGCGAGCGGCCAATCTGCCCTGGAGCAAGGTGCTGGCGGACTACGAGCATGGCGGACGGATTGAGGCAGGCAACTGGCAGGAGCTAGGAGCCTGTTGCGCATAGATCAGCCACCAGCCTCTCCACAGACGCCTGCCGATCTGCCCAAATCGCTGTGACACCAATCGATTTGGGTGAGAAAATGGGCCATGGCCAAGCCTAAATCCTTCCGCCCCTGGGTTCCTGAACAGACCCTGCTGCTACCACCGTCGCCGGTGGACTGGTTGCCGGCGGATCATCTGGTGTTTTTCATGCTCGAGCTGCCGAACGAGCTCGATTTCGAACCCTTCCTGGCACCATCACGCCATAAGGATCCGCGGGGCGAGAAGGGTTTTGATCCACGGATGATGGCGGTGCTGTTGCTGTACGCCTACTGCGTCGGCATCCCCTCCTCCCGAAAAATCGAGCGTGCCTGCTACGAGGACGCTGCTTTCCGGGTGCTGAGCGGCAATCAGCAGCCGGACCACAGCCGCATCAGTGAGTTCCGCCGCCGCAACTTGAAAGCACTGGAGGAGTTGTTTGTCCAGGTGCTGCGCCTCTGCCAGAAGGCGGGGATGGTGAGCCTGGGTCATGTGGCGCTGGATGGCACCAAGATCAAGGCCAATGCCAGTAAGCACAAGGCCATGAGCCATGGGCGCATGCTCAAGGCTGAGGCCCAGCTTGAGGACGAGGTTAAAAAGCTGCTGCGACGGGCTGAACTGCTGGATGCCCAGGAAGATCAGCGCTACGGCAAGAAAAACGGTGGCGGTCTACCCGAGGAGCTGCAGCGCCGCCAGGATCGCCTTGACAAAATCCGCCAGGCCCGCAAAGAGCTGGAAGCGGAAACCGCAGCTGCCGCAGCCCGTCAACGGCAGCAGGACGCCGAGGCTGCGCGTCAGAAGGCCGATGCGGCGGACGTTCATCAGCAGGATCACTTGCAACAACGGGCCAGAGCAGCGGCGGCCAAGGCCAGCGCCGCACGGGACCTGGCGATCGAGAAGGCGGCGATCGCCGGACTGGAGCCCCCGGATCTGGAGCCCCTGGCTCTTGATGCGATGCCACGGCGTGGATTGCCAGCCTCCGCAGCGGGTGTGCCGGATGCCAAGGCGCAGCGCAACTTCACCGATCCAGACAGCCACATCATGAAAACCGATGGCGGCTGGATTCAGGGCTACAACTGTCAGGCCGCTGTCGATGGCGACCATCAGGTGATCGTGGCGGTGGGTGTCAGCAATCAGCCGCCGGACACGGAGCATCTGGAGCCAATGCTGGAGCGCATCGCCGACAACGCCGGTGCATTGCCGGATGTGATGACGACGGATGCGGGCTACTGCAGCGAGGAGAACATCAAGAGCTGCGAGCAGCGAGGCATTGATCCCCACATCGCCACCGGTCGCCTGAGCCACGGTCAGCCGCCACCGCCCTTGCGGGGCCCGATCCCGAGGAATCTCGATGCCAGAGGCCGCATGGTCCGCAAGCTGCGCTGCAAGAAGGGGAAAAAGATCTACGCCAGGCGAAAGACCATCGTCGAGCCCGTGTTTGGCCAGAGCAAAGAGGCCAGGGGGCTACGCAAGTTCCTGCTGCGGGGCCTGGAGAAAGTGAACAGCGAATGGAGCCTGATGTGCACCGGTCACAACCTGTTGAAACTGTTCCGATTCAGAAGAGCGGAGACCAACCTGGCTGCAGCCACTGGATGAGCCATCTGCTCCCAGTCCCTTGGGCTGGGAGCAGAGCTGAGGCCAAGACCTCAGCAAGCGGTGCAGAGGCAAGTCCCACTCCGTAGACATCGGCCAGGGTGATCCAGCCGCTGGCTCAGGCTGCTCCCAAGATTTGGTGGCTCGCGGGGCTGGGGGCTACAGGCAACAAACTCCTAGGGCAGCCGGATCAGCGTTGCGACTGGCTCCTACAGCGATGCCGCCGGCAATCTCGGAGAAGCGGCCTCCTCAGCGGAGATCACTTACGACACCCTGCCGCCTACCTTGGCGATCACCATCGACACCACGGCCTTAACTCGCCGGCTTGGATCCCGAGGCGCTCCAGGGCCCGCCTGAGGCCTTGTCGGCGGCCTGGCGGCTTGTCAACTTGGTTTTGCTGCTTGAGGAGACAAGAGCAATGCAGAGCCTCTGGCGGGGGTGGCGGTCGATTTGGTATCGCAGACCCCTTTCCCTTCCTCTTCCTCATAAGCCCTCTACACGGCCTCGGGACACCTAGGGAAGCTCTGGACAACAAGCTCGCACGGGAGCCCACTAACGGCTTTTTACTCGGGATGAGCTGTTTGGATCTGGATTATTGGTCCTTGATGAGCTTGATGCTTCTGTTTTATGTGCTTAATCTTGCCTATTTGGAGTGGATTATGCCCCGAATGGGCACGCCACTCCCCAAATCATGTCTTGCATAATAGCAACTCATGACGCACCATGAACAGGTTTGATCGTGCTGCCAGAACATGACCTTGCAGCGGTTCTTGAGCATGCCCCGCTGGAAGTCCTCCAGCAATGGAAGGCGGCCTGATCACCCCAACAGCTCTCATAGAGGGCAGCACCCAACCTGCTGCAGCTGGCCGGATTGCAGTCGATCCAAGCCGGCAGGCAAGCCGAAATGCCTGAGCTCACGGCGGTGCTGGCGCTGGCCACGCGGCAGCCCGGCCCAGAACTGATTTAGCACTTTGAATCAGGCCTGGACCTTGCTCTGGGCTGGGCTTGCTGGCCTGTTGTGACTTCAGCTCAAGGGGCTCTCCTCAGCAGCCGCTTCGGCGTCTCCCCGCTCGGCCAGCAGGGTGGTGACCATCAGCCGCAGGGTCTGGCGATTGCCGCCGGCCTGCCGCCAGCTCTTGAGCCATTGCATCAGCGGCGGCGCCAGCTCCTCAGAGCCGGATTCACTGGCGATGCCGAGTCTGGCCAGAAAGGCGCTGGCATCGTCCAGGCAGGACTCGCCCTCCCCGAAGCCATCGAGCAGCGGATCGAGGGCTGCATGCAGGGTTTCAAGATCGGTGGTACTCAAGGCGGGTAAGGGTTCGGCCATCGATGCACGCGCAAGAGATCCCGAAAAGGGGGGGGCAGGGGCCCAGGCCTGGCTGCGTTGGCCAGCTTCTAGGCTGACTTCCATCTTCCTCCGACTCCTCTCTCTATCGGCGTGTCCCCGTGCTCAAGATCTGCCTTCAGGTGATTGTCTGCTTCACCATCGCCATGCGAGTGCTGATGTTTTTCAGCCATCTGCGTCGGCTGTGGCGATGGGATGGGCGTCGCGACCTGTCTCTGGCCGCCCAATTCCGCCGGGAGCTGGGGCGCCGGGGCCTGTTGCTGCCGGTTCCGGAGATCGAAAGCAGCAGCTGACTTTTCCTTGGCCAGGGTGACCTGACGAGCGTCGCTTGCCTGGAGGTCCGATGTTCGGCGACGCGCCTCGGGCGCTGGGGATCACCCAGGGGCGGATGAGTCTCTGGCTGGGCATCACTCAGGCGCGACGGCAGGGGGCACCGGCCAGGTGGTGGATGGCATGAATCGCCACGCCCCAGAGCTGGCCTGCCTGGTCGTCAGCGTTGGCCAGCGGCAACGGTGGGGTGAGGGCGTCGCTGGCCAGCAAGCACAGGCCACCATTGCGGCGGCCGAGGCGCCGCAGGATGAAGCTGCCGTCATGCACCGCCACCACCACCATGCCGACCCGGGGATCAAGGCTGCGATCGATCACCAGCAGGTCGCCATCGACGATGCCATCGCCGCGCATCGCATCACCCTGGACCCGCATGAAAAACGTGGAGAGGGGCGAGGGAATCAGCTCGAGATTGAGATCAATGCGCGCTTCGACATAATCATCGGCTGGACTGGGGAAGCCGGCGGCAACGGACTCCCCCAGCAGGGCGCAGACGTGCGACGGACTCTCGGGCCGCAGCGGTACGGGCAGGCCCGGGGGCAACAGGGACAGAGGCACGGCACCCGAACGCAAGCAGTACATCCGTTCTAGCGCTTCGGGCTGCTGCTGGCTCCCCTGGGCTGTTGCGGATGTGCTGATGGAGCTGGCTGTGCTGATGGGCGTCCGCCGCCGCCCCGGGCGGCAGCGGGCAGGGGAAGGTGGCAGTGCTCTGGCTGGCGCAGGCGCCTGCTGCGCCCCTCCGCTGCTGCTGGCTTCCGGGTGACGGGGTGGCGCAGGCGTGTGGCCATCTGCTGACAGGGGTGATCCCAGACGGCATTAATCCCGGAAACTTTCCGCATCAAATGCCTCGGGAAGTCAAATGACGGATAAGAACATCATCTCCCGTCTGGCTTCCCTGAGCATGCGGCAGCTGCGCGATGTGGCCCGCAGCCTCGGAGTCAGTCGCTACAGCGCCCAGGACCGTGAAGGGCTGGCTGAGGCGATCGGCAGGAGCTCGGCTGATCGGATCGCCGCAGTGACCGACGCGGCCGACCTGGTCGAAGTGATCGAGGCCGAATTGCCTCCCGCCAGCCGCCCCGCCGCCGAAACCCGCGTTGTCTTCCTGCCTCGCGATCCCCAGTGGGCCTACGTCTTCTGGGACATCTCCGAGGCTGATCGTGAGCAGGCCCTGGCCGCCGGCGCCTCCCAGCTCTGCCTGCGCGTTGCCGATGTCACCGGCCTGAGCGGCGGCTCCTCCCATCCCCACACCCTCCAGGAGGTCGTGGTCGATTCCCACGCCACCGAGTGGTATCTGCCGGTCCCCCTCTCCGATCGCGACTATCGCGTCGAGCTCGGCTATCGCAAGGGCGGCGCCGCCGCTGGTGGCTGGATCTCCCTGGCCTTCTCCTCCGTCGCCCGCGTTCCTGCCCTGCACCCCTCCGAGCAGATCCTCGATCAGTTCGTCCCCTTCTCCCTCGACACCAGCAGCGGCGTCGGCAGCGGCAGCAGCAGCGTCCCCTGCAACGAAATCCTCCCCGACCACACCGATACCGGTCTGCATGAGCGCCTCTACCAGAGCGCCACGGCCGGCTGGCGGCGGCTCGGCCGCGGTTCCGAGGCTTTCCATGAGTTCGATCACGACGATCACGCCGGTTCCGCCACCTCGCTCTCTGCGTCCGGGGCCGGCCTCTGGGCCTCCGGTCGCAGCGAATCCGGCGCCGGTCTGATGGCCCGCCAGCGCTCCTTCTGGCTGGTCGCCGACGCCGAGCTGATCGTCTACGGCGCCACCGATCCAGCCGCTCGCCTCTCGATCGGCGGTGAAGAGGTGCCCCTCTCCGCTGACGGCACCTTCCGCATCCAGGTCCCCTTCCGCGACGGTCAGCAGCTCTATCCGATCGAGGCCCTCGCCGCCGACGGTGAGCAGCGCCGCAACATCACCCTGGAGTTCCGGCGCACCACCCCTGAAGACAACAGCAATCCAGCCAGTCAGGCCGTGGCCGAGTGGTTCTGATGAGCGCGACCAACGCCGATCGCACCCCGCTGCGCGCCATCGTCGCCCTGACACCGATCGCCGGTTCAATCCTGTTTCCCCTGGTGGTGCCCCTGCTGATGGTGCGGGTGAGCATCGGTGCCGGCGTGATGGCAGCGGTGTTGATCGGTTCGTTGTGGTTTGTCGCCATGCTGCGCACCGCCGAAATGCCCGGCCACAGCTGAACCGCCCCATTGCCTGACGGCCGCCGGGAATGCTGAGCAGAAGCCCCATCGGCCCATCAAGGGCCGGCCCTGTTCAGCCATGCCTGCGCTCCTGCCGACGAGCGGATCCGCCCATCCCCGGCGACTGACCGGCCTGTTCACCGGCCTGGCCGCCGGACTGCTGCTGGTTGGTTGCGGCAACGGCCCGGCCCTGCGGCTGGGGCCATCGCCGCCGGAACTGCCGCTGCCGGCCGGTATTCGCCTTGCCTTCAACCATCGGGCTGAACACCGCTACCGCAGCCCGATCAGCCGCCAGTGGCGCCAGGGTGACGACCTGGAAGCCTTGCTGCTCGAGGCCATCGAGGCCTCCCGCCAGGAGATTCTCGTGGCCGTCCAGGAGCTGTCCCTGCCCGACGTTGCCGCGGCCCTGGTGGAGCGGCAACGCCATGGTGTGCGGGTGCGGGTTGTCCTCGAAAACACCTACAGCACTCCCTGGAGCCAGGAGAATCCCGCCAGCCTGCCCCCCCACCAACGGCACCGGGTGGAGCAGCTACGGGCCCTGGGCCTGGGAGATGCGGTGCTGATGCTGCGGCAAGGCGGTGTGCCGATGCTCGATGACACCGCCGATGGCAGTGCCGGCAGCGGCCTGATGCACCACAAGTTCATGGTGGTGGACCAGCGCGTCGTCGTCACCGGATCGGCGAATTTCAGCCCCTCCTGCATCCACGGCGATCCCGACGATCCCAGCAGCCGCGGCAACGTCAACCACCTGCTGCGCTTCGAGAGCCCCGCCCTGGCCCGCCTGTTCACTACCGAATTCGGCCGGATGTGGGGCGACGGACCGGGCGGCAAGCCCGACAGCCACTTCGGCATCGCCAAGCAGGAGGGCAAGGCTCAGCGGGTGCTGGTGGCCCAGACGCCGGTGGAGGTGTTGTTCGCGCCCCATCGCCGCAGCGATGCCAACCAGGGACTGCTCTGGCTTGATTCCCAGTTGGCCCGGGTCCGGCGGCGGCTGGATCTGGCTCTGTTTGTGTTCTCGGCTCAGAACCTGACCGACCGACTGTCGGCCCTGCACGCCAAGGGAGTGCAGCTGCGGCTGCTGGCCGATCCCGGCTTCGCCAACCGGTCCTTCAGCGAAGTGCTCGACCTGCTCGCGATCACCCTGCCGGATCACCGCTGCCGCATCGAAGCCGGCAACCACCCCTGGTCGAGCCCGCTCGAGGGTGTCGGCATCCCCCAGCTGGCGGGGGGCGACAAACTGCATCACAAAATCGCTGTGCTGGACGGGCGCTGGGTGATCAGCGGCTCGTTCAACTGGAGCCCGTCGGCCGCCTTCGTGAACGATGAAACCCTGCTGTTGATCGACTCCAAACCGCTGGCCCGGCACTTTGAGCACGAAATCGACCGGCTCTGGCGCGGCGCTGATCTGGGAGTGAACCGGCGCCTGCAGCGCAAGCGACTCAAACAGCGGCAACGCTGCGGCCAGGGACTGGCCAGGAACAACGAGCCGGTGCCGCTCCAGCCGGTGACCGGTCGAGCCACCCAGGCGGAGTCCCACCGAGAGGAAGCCCAGCCAGAGCGCGACTACGATGGCCGTTCGCCTTCTTTGATCGTCAGGTCGTCCGATGGACCCGGTACCCCCCTCCCGCGGCACCACCCCGCGACTCGACGCCATCAATCTGATGCTGCGGGATCTGCACACCCGCCACGATGAGATCCGGCATCGGGCCGCCTTTCGGGGTTGCACCGCCGAATTGCTCACCCTGCAGCAGGAGCTGGTCGACTACCTGCTCAACAAAAAGCACGGCTTGCTCGGCGTGAAGCCGCCGGATTCCGCCCAGAACCCCAACTACAACTCCTTCACCTGAGCCCCCTCACCACAGCCTCCGGCGTGGTGATCGCCGGTGCCGGCCCGGCTGGGGCCGCCCTGGCCCTGTTGCTGGCCCGCCGGGGTGTGCCCCTGACCCTGGTGGAGGCGAGCCCCAGCTCGGCGCGGCAGTTCCGGGGAGAAGCCCTGATGCCCAGCGGCCTGGCGGCCCTGGCGGCGATGGGTCTGCTGCCCCTGGACGACTCGATCGCCCAACGTCCCCTGACGGGCTGGTCGTTCTGGGCCGATGGCCAGCAGCTCTTCCAGGTGGCTGAACCGATGGGCAGCGAGCGCCCCTGCACCCTGGTGGATCAGGAGGCCCTGCTGATCTGGTTGCTGGAGCAGCTGCACCGCCAGAGCGGGGTCCGGGTGCTCAGGGGCCGGCCGATCGTGGCGCCACTGCTGAGCGACGAGCTGAACGGCGAGCGGGTGGTTGGGGTGGAACTCGACGATGGCACCAGGCTGCGGGGCGAGCTGGTGGTGGCCTGCGACGGCCGCGCCTCGCTGTTGCGAAACAAGGCGGGCCTGGAGCTCAAGCTGCAGGGCGAGCCGCTGGACGTGCGCTGGTTCCGGCTGTCGTCAGCGGCCGCCGATGATCCGCTGGCCCGCTGGCTCCAAGGCCAGTTCGTGACGGTGCTGGGCGGCGGCGACAGCTTTGCCCTCTACGCCTCGGTCTATGGCGGAGTGCAGCTGGGCTGGCTCCATGATCCGGCCCAGGCCCTGCCCACCAGCACGGCCCAATGGCGGGAACGCTGGGCCCAGGCCAGCCCGACGCCATTGGCAACCCTGCTGCGGGCCTGTCCCCTGGAGGCGATTCAAGGGCCTGTGCGGCTGCCGGTGCAGGTGGGGCATCTCGAGAACTGGTGGCAGCCAGGCCTGCTGCTGCTCGGTGATGCTGCCCACCCGATGAGCCCGTTGCGCGCCCAGGGGATCAACATGGCCCTGCGGGATGCCGTGGTGGCCGCTCGCCATCTGCTGCCGGCCCTGGGCCAGGCCGGCAGCGCCGATCTCGATCAGGCCCTGGCCGCCATCAGCGCCGAACGACTGAACGAAATCCGCCCCATCCAGGCCAGCCAGGCCCAGGAACTGGCACGAGCTGAGCTGCTGCGCAGCAACGGCTGGCTGCGCCAGCTGCTGGCGGCCTCCGCCGGCTGGAGCGGACCACTGCTGTCCCACCGCTGGCAGACCAGCCAGGCCCTGTTACGCCAGGGAAGCGCCGCCACCGACCTGACCGTCCCGGACGCCGCCATGATGGGTTGACTCGACGCGTCAGCATGGCCCGGCCCATCCCTGTCCTGCGCCCGTTGATCCGGGCCGCCAGCGCAATCGCCGGCTGCGGCCTCAGCCTGATCGGCTCGGCGCCTGGCCTGGCAGGGCCGCAGCCGGAAACCTTCCCCCCGGCGGAAACCTTCCGCAATCTGCAGCTGATCACCCTCACCTGCAGCCGCGACAACACCGCCGCCAGCTGCGACAAGGCCCGATCCATCGCCGATCCCCTGCTCGATCACCCGCGCCTGCCCACCAGCTGCAAGGACGTGCTCTGGTCCATCAGCCAGCAGGCCCGCCCCGCCGCCAGCAACAGCGCCAGCCGCCGCGATGGCATCGATCGGAGCGCCAAGGATCTGACGGTGTTCTGCAAACCCCAGTACAAGCCGACGGGCAAAGGCGACAGCAAACCGGGCGGCCTCTTCGGCGGCGGCAATTTCAGCGTCGGAGCCCCCCAGCCGGCCCGCTGAGCCGGGGTGCTGTCGGCCTACGGCTCGGCGGGGGATTCCGGCCAGGGTGCTGTGGGGCTGCCGGTAGCCGGAACCACTGCACCCGTGCCGCCGGCGATCAGATCCAGCAGCTGCCGGGAGGTCTGATCCATGAAGGCCAGGCTCATCGGCGTGACGATCACCGCCTTGTCGGCCAGACGGCAGAGCGGTGACTTGATGCCAGCGGCATCGCAGCTGTTGGACAGACCCAGCAGTGCCTTGGTGAGCTTGCCCCGCAGACAGGTTTCCCGCCCGGCCCTCGTCAGCACTGCATGGGCACTTTTGGTGGCGAACTCAACGGCCTTCGGGTAAGGCGGCGTCTCAGCGGCGGCGGGCAGTCCCCGCAGCTGGCCCAATCCCAGGCAAGCGAGGCCCAGAGGGACCAACGCCATGACGACGGCGGCTGGATTGTTTCGCATAGGGCCAACTTACCCAGAGAGCCTGGGATCGTCAGCAAAGGCGGCCGCTGACGGGCGTAATTTGAGGCCCCTCCTGCGGACCCGGCAACGGGCGATGCCGATGACCAGCAGTGCCAGCATCCCCATCCGCCAGGTGTCGCTGACCCAGCCCTTCACGGATCAGAAGCCCGGCACCTCCGGTCTGCGCAAGAGCAGCCGTCAGTTCCAGACCCCCCACTATCTCGAGAGCTTCATCGAGGCCTCCCTGCGGGTGGTGCCCGGCATCGCCGGCGGCACCGTGGTGGTGGGCGGTGACGGCCGCTATGGCAACCGCGACGCCGTCAACGTGATCGCCCGCATGGCTGCCGCCCACGGCGTCAGCCGGCTGATCACGACCACCGGCGGCATCCTCTCCACCCCGGCCGCCTCGAATCTGATCCGCCAGCACGGCGCGGCCTGCGGTGTGATTCTCTCGGCCAGCCACAACCCCGGCGGGCCTGATGGGGACTTCGGCGTCAAGATCAACGGCGCCAATGGCGGGCCAACACCGGAATCGGTGACCGACGCCATCCACGCCGCCACCTTGAATCTGGAGGGCTATCGCATCGTGGATGCCGATCCCCTGCCCCTCGACGTTCCGGGCAACCACCAGATCGGGGCCATGACGGTGTCGGTGATCGATGGCGTCGACGACTATGTCGCCCTGATGCAACAGCTGTTTGATTTCGATCGCATCGGCGCCCTGCTGAAAAGCGACTTCCGCCTCGCCTTCGATGCCATGCACGCCGTCACCGGCCCCTATGGCAGCCGCCTGTTTGAAGGGCTGCTCGGCGCTCCGGCCGGCACCGTGCGCAACGGCACCCCCCTGGAGGATTTCGGCGGCGGTCACCCGGACCCCAACCTCACCTACGCCCACGAGCTGGCCGAGCTGCTGCTGGAAGGCAACGACTATGACTTCGGCGCCGCCTGTGATGGCGATGGCGATCGCAACATGATCCTGGGGCGGGCCTGCTTCGTGAACCCCAGCGACAGCCTGGCGGTGCTCACCGCCAACGCCACCCTGGTGCCGGGCTACGCCAAGGGACTGGCGGGGGTGGCCCGTTCGATGCCCACCAGCGCCGCCACCGACGTGGTGGCCAAAGAGCTGGGAATCCACTGCTACGAAACACCCACCGGCTGGAAGTTCTTCGGCAACCTGCTCGATGCGGGCCGCATCACCCTCTGCGGCGAGGAGAGCTTCGGCACCGGCAGCGACCACATCCGCGAGAAGGATGGCCTCTGGGCGGTTCTCTTCTGGCTCAACATCCTGGCGGTGCGCGGTTGCTCGGTGGCCGAAGTGATGGCGGACCACTGGGGCCGTTTCGGCCGCCACTACTATTCGCGCCACGACTACGAAGCGATCGCCAGCGAGGCCGCCCACGGCCTGTATGACCGCATCAAGGGCATGCTGCCCGAACTGGTGGGTCAGCCCTTC
>CALPMR020000074.1 GCA_943324725.2 Bordetella parapertussis
CTGCATGAGCCTGGCGACGCGATGGCGACCGACCTGACGGCCTGCCGCACGCAGCTCCTGATGGATCCGTGGGGAGCCGTAGAAGCCGCGGTGCTCCTGGAATACCGCCTGGATCTCGGCGGTGATCACGGCGTTCTCCGCCGCCAGTGGTCCCGGCACCTCCTGCCGCTGCCGCCAGGCGTAGAAACCACTGCGGGCCACATCCAACTGACGGCACAACCAGGAAACGGGGTGACGACCTGAAAGCTCAGCGATCAAGCGAAACCTTTCGGCGACAACTGCTCTTTGCATCTACGAGGCGTAGCCGAGTGGGCCGGAGGCCGTAGTGTGCCGCCGCCAGCCGAAAAAAATCCTTCTCCCTCCTGAGCTCCCGGTTTTCCTTGCGGAGCCGGTTGAGCTCAGAGCGCTCCTCGCTGGTGAGCAGACCCTGGTCCCGGGGACTGGTAGAGCCCTGGTCAATACGGCTCAGCCGCAGCCAGCGGGCCAGGCTGCTGGACGGAAGGCCAAGGCGTTGAGCGACCACGTTGCAGGCGAGGCCCTCCTGCAGGCAGAGCGCAACAGCCTCCTGCTTCTGCTGTGCTGTGAACCGGCGTCGTGACTTGGTGGCATTGGTCATTGATGGACAGTCTGGAGGTCATGGCTTGACCCTTGTTGACCTGTCCTCAAAACCGGGGGAGGCCCAGCGCCGTACATACGCTGTCACGGGGGTACGGAGGCTTGCCACGACGCGCAGATTTCACTGGCTGGAAGGGCGTTGAGCCGGACTGGTTTGAAATGGACCTGGTGGCCTAACGGGGTAAGCGCATGGAGGGCCCATTCCTTTCCAAGCCGGTTATCGCCGATGTGGCGATGGGACAGGGCTACTGCCTGCCGCTGCTCTACGGCGACGGGCCGAATAGTCCTCCACCCAGCGCTTTAAGAGTAGCGGAGGCTGATTCAGCTTGTGCTGGCTTGAGTTTATGCCCACTTTAAGGCTGACATGTAACTCCAGCAGCTCTCAGTCAGTTGATCCTGAAATGTTATTTGGTTTGAGTTGTCCTAAAGTGGCGCAAATAGTGTTTATTATTGCGTTCTGGAACCTGCCCCCATGGGTTAAGGGTGGGGCACCCCGAAAAAATCCGGCCGGCACGGTACCGGCCGGCGCAAGACGTGGTGCTTTGTCTGTCCTGGCCTTGACTGGCTATTACTGAGGCGGTGGGAGCAATTTTCGGGGTGCCCTTGGGGTTGTGGCTCAATGTCCTTCTCGCATCCCACGCTTTCGGGCGGGAAGGGGCTTATTGGCGTTTGGGCTTCAGGGATTACCTGGTTTTATCTGCGTCAGATTGTTGATATATCGGACTCCCTCGATCGCAATGGGGTGTTCGTAAGGTTCTGTTTGTTCTTGGGCTGGGTGATCTTCGCGGTTGCTGTAGGCAAGCTGGAGTTTTGCTGCTGATGCTGCTTGCAACTCTTCTTCGGAATCACTGATAAAGAGTACATGTTGGGGCTTGGCGCCCATGGCTTCGCAGATCCGCTTATAGCTGTCGACATCCTGCTTGCTGCCGATATGGGTATCGAACCAGTGGCTGAACAAGGGGCGCAGGTCCCCGGCTTGGCTATGTCCATAGAGTAATTTTTGAGCTGCTATAGATCCTGAGGAGTAGACGCCTAGCACCAGCCCTTGCTTGTGCCATTGGCGCAATGTGTCTGCTACCTCTTCAAATAGTGTGCCTATCAGATCTCCTCGGGCGTAGCCTTCTTGCCACACCATTCCCTGTAGTTCTTTCAGGGGTGTGAACTTGCGATCTATGGAAATCAGCCATTGCAGATAGGGCTCGATGAGTTCGCCGTTAAGATGGGGTACTGATCTTATCGCTGATTCATTCCCCTCTCGCTGGCTGGCTTGCTCTCGAGCCTCTTGGAGAAGTTTCTGGGCCTGGGGATCGGGATCTTGTTGCCAGCCCTCAATCACTGCATCCACCAGACTCCGTACCTGAGCATCGTCTCTGCGGCGTTCCAGATAGGATCCCAACTCCCGAGCGGCATAGGGAAACAGGGTGCCATTGACGAAGCTCACCGGACAGGTGGTTCCCTCGATATCCAACAGGACATGACTGATTGGCTCATTCATGGCAGTGCTCCGGCTCCGGTGGCGGCCACGAGCAGTAGCTGACGCCAGTATTGCTCCAGCAGGAACTCCAAAATCTCCAGATGTCTTCGGGCTCTCTTCAGATCATCCCCCCAGGCGTAAAGGCCATGGCCGCAGATCAGCATGCCGTGGGGAGCGTTTAGCAGATGGGGGCGGGCGCGCTCACTGAGACGTTCCAGATCCTGATCGTTGGCCAGCACTGGTAGAGCAATCTCCTGGTGATGGCTGTTGATACCTTCGAGCCCCTTCAGCATTTCCAGCCCTCCAATCACCAGATGGCGCACTGAGCGATCCTCATCCGCTATGCCAGCACGGTACTGTCGCCCATGGTGATCGATCACAGTGGCATAACGCGACAGCAGGGTGCCGGACTGGGAATGGGTGTGGAGCACGGCGCCGGCTGCTGTCGCCTCGACGATGGTGATGTGCAGCCGGGTCTCGGCGCTGGCTTTGCCGCTTCCTTGGAGCACCGTCCCGTGGCGATCCACCTGGATCAGATCGTGCGGTTCGACGCTGCCCTTGTCCACTCCACTGGGGGCCATCAGTAATTGCAAGGGCTCTCGGCTGAGCACGCAGCTGAAGTTGCCACCGGTGCCATCACACCAGCCGCGCCGATGGATGTCCGCCATGGCCTTGCATAGTTCCGAGGCCAGGTCGCTGGGCGGAGGGATGTCGACGTGCGAGTTCATGGTGTTCAGTCTGCTCGTTGACGGTTCAGGACTGGCAGGTGGGGCACCAGTGGCTGCTGCGTCCTGCCAGCCGATCGCGTTGGATCGTGGCACCACAGCGCCTGCACGCTTGGCCGGAGCGGCGGTAGACCCAGGCCACGCCGCCGTAGTTGCCATTGGTGCCGCTGAGATCACGGAAGTCGCTGAAGGTGGTACCTCCCGCTCCGATGCTGATCTCCAGCACCTCAATCAGGGCTTGGCGCAAGCCTTCCAGCTGGTTCAGCCCGAGCTGCTGGCTGGGGGTGTGGGGGCGAATTCCGGCGGCAAACAAGGATTCGTCCGCATAGATGTTGCCGACTCCGGCCACCAGACTCTGGTCCAGCAGGGCGTTCTTGATGGGCCGCTTCGATCCCTTCAGGCGGTTTTGCAGATGTTCTGCATTGAAGGCCTCGCTGAAGGGTTCTGGGCCGAGTTTGCTCAGGCCCTTGATCACGGCTTCGGTGGCGCTGCCCTGGGGCACCCACCACATCTGTCCGAAGCTACGGGTGTCGACGAATCGCAGTTCCTGGCCCTGGGTGGACCAGATCCTCACCCTGGTGTGTCGACATGGGGGCTGATCTGTCTCCAGCCAGAGGAACTGGCCGGTCATGCGCAAATGCACCCCCCACTGGCCGGCGGGTTCGGCATCGGCGCCATGGTGGAGATCGGCCAGCAGATACTTCCCTCGCCGCCGCCAACGGCTGAGCAGGGTGTCTTTGAGGGCCAGGGCGAACAGGTCGGGATCGTCCGGAGCAGCGATCGCCCGTGGGCGCAGCACCTCAACGCGAGCGATGGTCATGCCCGTGGTGCGTTGCTCAAGACCCCGTCGCACGGTTTCGACTTCAGGCAGCTCCGGCACAGGATCCAGGGCAAACACAACAAAAGAGCCCAATCTCTCGGTGCTGAGAGAGGGGCTCGTTCAGCCAGAACCTGTCACCAGTGTTGCTGGAACGGGATTGGATCGACTCTTGCTCGGCAAGCTTCAGGCTTTTTCGAGCTCAGCTTCGGCGAAATTGTTGGTGTTGATACCGCCTTCGGAACCGCTGTAGCCGTTGTAGTTCACTTTCTCAAAGCGCACGACGACCGGATAACGGATGCCTGAGGTGTCAACGGTGGCCACGGTGCCGACTTCGTTGAACCAGTAGGACTCTGGACGCTTGATGCGTACTTTGTCGCCGCGGGAGATGGCCATCGCTGCTGTAGAGGGATCGGGTGGCTTTCGCTGAGACCCTACCTGCGGCGATGGCCTCCGGTCGCTGAGGTGTCACGATTCGTCGCCGCAGGCTCGGTGGGGCCTGCGTGGCAGCATCGGCCTGTTGCTGTTCCACTCGCCTTCGGCGTCGCCCCCATGAGCCAGAACGAGGCGCCCGTCTTCGACCTCGAGCTTCCTGATCCCGACAGTGACACCATCAGCAACCTGGAGTTTCTGGCCCGTCTGGAGGAGGCCTGGGCTGTCTGCGATCGCTTCGACCTGCAGACCGAAATCTGGCGTGGTCGCATCCTGGTGGCCGTGCGCGATCGTGAAAAACGTGGTGGCGAGGGCAGGGGCACCGGCTTCCTGCAGTGGCTGCGGGAGCGGGAGATCAGCAAAACCCGTGCCTACACGTTGATCCAGCTGGCCGAATCGGCCGATCGCATGCTGGGCGACGGGGTCCTGGCTCAGGACAGTGTCAACCAGTTTTCGAAACGCGCCTTTCTCGAGACGGCCCAGGCTGAACCCGAGGTGCAGCAGATGATCGGCGAGGCCGCCAACGACGGTCAACAGATCACCCGCAAGCAGGTGCGGCGCCTGACCGACGAGTTCACCGCCGCCACCAGTCCCCTGTTGCCCGAGGAGATCCGCCAGCGCACGGCAGACAACCTGCTGCCGCCCCGCATCGTGGCCCCCCTGGTGAAGGAGCTGGCCAAGCTGCCCGAGGGCCAACAGGAGGATCTGCGCCGGGTGTTGCGCGACGAGCCGGAGCTGGAGCGGATCAAGGATGTCACCATGACTGCCCGCTGGTTGAGCAAGACCAGCGAATCAGGCCTGGCGGTGCGCGCCTTCCAGAACGGCGATCTCGATCTCGACAAGGCGATTCAGGAGGCCCAGCGCCTCGATGCTCTCGGCATCCTGTCCGATGCGGTCTATCAGGCCCAGCAAGTGGAAAGCGCCGTGCTCAAGCTGCACACCAGCTGGCGCCGGCTGGGCGGCCTGCAGGAGCGTCTCTGGGTGGAAAGCGGCAGCAGCACCCCCCATCTGCGCGACGTGTTGACGGCGCTGCAGACGCTCAGCGGCCCCACCATGCGGGTGTCCCTGGGAGAGCTCGCCGGCGGCAAGCGCGTGCGGCTGCAGCTGGTGGAAGAAGCCCCGGACCAGCTCGAGCCACCCACCCTGACCTGAGATTGCATCGGCGCTTGCCGGGCTGCGCTCCAGATCTGGTGCGGGCTATGGTCGGGCTGTGCCACAGATGGGGTGAGGTTGGCATCGGATCCGCTCGCCGCCGCCCTCAAGCGCCACTTTGGTTGGGACGAGTTTCGGCCTGGTCAGCGGCCGGTGGTGGAGGCGCTGCTGGCGGGCCGGGACTGTCTGGCGGTGCTGCCCACCGGGGCCGGTAAATCCCTTTGCTATCAGCTGCCTGCCCTGGTGCGCGAAGGTCTGGTGCTGGTGATCTCACCGTTGGTGGCCCTGATGCAGGATCAGGTGAGCCAGCTCCAGGCCCGGGGCATCGCCGCCGCCTGCCTGCATCGGGGGCTGGAGTTCTCCGAGCGCCGTGCGCTGTTGGAGCGGCTGCGGCAGAACCGACTGCGGCTGCTCTACCTGGCGCCCGAGCGCCTGCAGGTGGAGGCCACCCGCCAGTTGCTTGAGGACGTGCTGGAAGCGGGGCAGGTGGTGGCCCTGGCCGTGGATGAGGCCCATTGCATCAGCGCCTGGGGCCATGATTTCCGCCCCGATTACCGGCGCCTGGGCCAGTTGCGCAGCCTCTGCCCCGGTGTGCCGCTGGTGGCCCTCAGTGCCACCGCTGCCCCCCAGGTGCGGGCGGATGTGATCCGGCTGCTGCAGCTGCGTCGGCCGCTGGTGCAGGTGCGCTCCGCCCGGCGCCAGAACCTGGAGTACACGATGCGCCTGCGGCCGGCCGAGCCCCTGGGCGAGGTGTTGGAGGCAGTGGCTGGGGCGCGGGGGGCGGTGCTGATCTACGCCCGTACGCGCCGCTCGGTGGAACAGTGGGCGGCGCGCCTCGATCGGGCCGGGGTGCCGGCAATCGCTTATCACGCCGGTATGGATCCTCCCAGCCGTCAGCTGGCCCTGGAGCATTTTCAGAGCCATCCGGCGCCGGTGCTGGTGGCCACCGTGGCCTTCGGCATGGGGGTGGATCGTGCCGATGTGGGCCTGGTGCTGCACCTGGACCTGCCCGCCAGCCCGGAGGGATACCTGCAGGAATCGGGTCGAGCTGGCCGGGATGGCCGCCCGGCCAGCTGCCTGGTGCTGTTCGATCCTGCCGATCGCGTCAGCCTTGGCTGGGCGATGCGGGCGGCGGCGGTGCAGCTCAGCGAGAGCCAGCGGCGCCAGGAACAGCAGCGGCTGGAACTGGCCCAGAAGCAGCTGCGGCGCATGGAGGCGGTGGCCGAGGGGGATGGTTGCCGGGAGCAGGCGCTGCTCCTGGCGGTGGGGGAACTGGAGGCCCCGTGTGGCCGCTGCGATCACTGCCGCGCAGCCCGTCCTCGCCGCGACTGGTCCGAGCAGGTGGGTTTGGTGCTCGCCTCGTTGGCGGAGCGCAGCGGCCGGGATCTGCGGGCCTTGGTGGAGGAACTGTCGAGCGCCCATGACTCCGAGGCGGAAGAACCCTGGGGTTGGTTGGCCCGGCGCCTGGTTCAGGAGGAACTGATCAGTGAGAGCGATGACGGTGCCCAGCGGCTCTGGTTGCGCTCCACGGGCCGCCATTACCTCAAGGATCCGTGGCCGCTGCGCTGGGCTGCCTGATTCAGTGCCTGCCTGATCCGTGCCGGCGGCGATCAGCCGCGGCTGCGGCAGTAGTCGTTGACCAGTTGCAGTTCGAAGTCGGAGCTGGGGTCATCCCAGGTCTTCCAGTCACCGTTCTGGGTGGTGGCATTGAGCTTGCGAGCCCCACAGTTGATCGCCAGGTAAAGCGATTGGCCCTGGGCATTGAGCGTCGGTGCCACCATGCTGCCGCCCATCGGCTGCCAGCCGGTCCAGTCGACCTGCAGGGGGCCATAGGTGCGCCAGTCAGGCTTGCCGGAGGCTGCGGCTACGGCCGTCGTGGCGGGACGGCTGGCGGTGGCCACCGTGGCCACGGGCTTGCTGGTGACGGTCGCTCGGGTCACGGTCGTATTGATGGGCCTGGTGATCGCACTGGTGGCCCTGGGGTTGATCGTCTGGCGGTCGCTGATCGCCGGCCGGCTGGTGGCGCTGGCCGTGGCGATCAACGGGTTGTTGAGCATCGGCTTGGCGACCTCAACGCTCGCTGCGGTTGTGGTGGTAGGGGTGGAGCGGGTGCTGGTGTTCAGAGCTCTGGTGTTGCGCGGGGTCGGGCGGACGCTGGTGGCGGGCTTGATTTCAGGACCGGGCTGGGATTCGACTTCAGCCACGGCGGCCGCTCGAGCTGGGCTTGGGGCAACCCTGGTTGGGGCCGAGGCAACCGTGGTTGCGGCCGGGGTCACCGTGGCAGGGGTCGAAACCCTGTTTTCTGTTGAGGCAACCGTGGCTGAGGTTGAGGCAACCGTGGCTTGGGTTGAGGCAACCGTGGCTCGGGTTGAGGCAACCGTGGCTGGAGCTGACGTCTCTGTGGCTGGAGTTCTGGCAACCGTTGTTGGGGCCGAGGCCACCGTGGCTGGAGTTTTTGCGACTGTGGCTGGGAGCGAGGCCTTTGTGGCTGGGGTTGAAACGGCCGCCGTTTGCACCGGCCTGGTCACATTGGCGACTGGCCTGGGCCTGGGGGCGACGGGTTTGGCCGCCAACGGTTGGCTCACAGGCTGGGCGATGGCTGGTTTGCTGGCTGCTGCCTTCGTGCTGGCAGGCTTCGTGCTGGCAGGCTTGGTGCTGGCAGGCTTGAGCACCGGCGGGCTGCCTTTGAGTTTCAGGCGGGTGCCCGCTTCCACGTGGTCAGGGTCGCTGATGCCGTTGATGGCGATCAGTTTGTTCATGCCGATGCCGTAGCCATCGGCGATCACCGAAAGGCTTTCGCCCGAGCGCACCACGTGCTCGCTGGCCCCTTTGCGGAAGCCGGAGCCGGTGCTGGAGGACTTGCTGGGAGCGTTGACCAGCAGCGTCTGGCCCGTTTCCACATGATCGGCGTTGCCGAGGCCATTGAGCTTCATCAGCTGGTTGACGCTCATGCCATGGCGATCGGCGATTTCCGAGAGGGTGTCGCCGTCCTGCACGGTCACATGGCCGGAGGCGCTGCCGCCACTGCCGCGAGAGCCTGAACGGCCCGCCGAGGCTCCCGGCACGTTGATGGTCTGGCCGGCTTCCACGTGGTCAGCGTTGTTGAGGCCGTTGAGCTTCATCAACTGATTGACAGTCAAGCCGTAGTGATCGGCGATTTCCGAGAGGGTTTCACCCTCCTTGACGGTCACCTGACCGGCCAGAACCGGCAAGGGCAACACCAGGGCAAGGGCCAGGGCGACGAGTGAGCGACGCATGGGCGCTATGGATGGGAGTCTTTCGGCACCATAAGGAGCATTCCGGTTGGGATCCAGTCCTCTTCCTGAATCCTTTCCGGTGATGGCAGCTGATCGGTTCAGCCCAGCAGCCGCTGGATCAGGCCCAGTTTGCCCGCGTAGGGGGGATAGCGGAGTGGCAGATCGAGCCGGAAGCTGCGCTGGAGCACGCTGCGACGATGCGAGAAGGTCTGGAAGCCGGCCTCACCGTGGTATGTGCCCATGCCGCTCTCGCCGACGCCGCCGAAGGGCAGCTGGGGCAGGCCGCCCTGCAGCACCACGTCGTTGAAGCTGACGCTGCCCGAGCTGGTCTGATCGAGCAGCTGCTGACGGGCTCTGTGGTCACCGCCGAAGAGATAGAGGGTGAGGGGCTTGCTGCCTCGCCGCACCCGCTCCAGGGCCTGCTGCAGGTTCGCCACCACAATCAGCGGCAGCAGCGGACCGAACAGTTCCTCCTGCATCAAGGGGTCATGGTCGGGGTCATCGACGGCCAGCAGGGTGGGTTCGATACGGCGCCGTGCTGGATCACTGCGGCCCCCCACCAGCACCTGGCCCCGTTGGCGGGCGCCCGCCAGCAGGGTTTCAAGTCGCTCGAACTGGGCCGCATTGACGATGCACGCCAGGTCATCACTGGCCAGGGGATCGGCGCCGAGGAAGTCACGCCACGCCTGGGCGATGGCCTCCACCAGGGGCTGCCGCTGCGCCGGCGTCACCAGCAGATGGTCCGGGGCGATGCAGGTCTGGCCGGCATTGAGGCTCTTGCCCCAGGCCAGACGGCGGGCGCTGGTGGCGATGTCGGCATCGTCAAGGACGATGGCGGGACTCTTGCCCCCCAGTTCCAGGGTCACGGGGGTCAGATGGGGGGCGGCGGCGGCCAGCACCAGCCGGCCCACCCGGGCCCCACCGGTGAAGAAGATGTGGTCGAAGCGCTCCTGCAGCAGCCGGGCGGCGATCGAGCCATCGCCCTCCACCACCTGCACCGTTTCGGCCGGAAAGTGCTGCCGCACCAGGGTTTTGATCACAGCCGCGGTGTGCGGGGTGTGCTCGGATGGCTTGAGCACCGCGGTGTTGCCGGCGGCCAGGGCACTCACCAGGGGAATCAGACAGAGCTGGAAGGGGTAATTCCAGGGGCCGATGATCAGCACGCAGCCGAGGGGTTCGGGCCGCAGCATGGCGCTCCCCGGCCAGGCCCAGATCGGCAGGCCGACCGCTCTGGGCCGCATCCAGCGCTGCAGCTGGCGCCGGGCGACCTGCAGCTCCTGGCTGACGCCGATCAGCTCGTAGGAGGCCTCCACCGGCGGCTTGCCCAGATCCAGGGCCAGCGCCTCCAGCAGGGGCTTCTCAGCCGCCTCGAGCAGGGCCTTGAGGCGATCCAGCTGTTCAAGGCGCCAGGCGAGGCTGCGGGTGCTGCCGCGGCTGACCGGTTCGCGCATCGTGGCGATCGATACGGGCAGAACTGGGGCTGCAGGCGCCTGGGGGCTGGTCATCTGGAGGCGGGATCTGGGAGCACGATGGCGGAGCCGCAGGCCTGGTCGTGAACCTGTTGTCGCAGAGCGTCGAGCTCCGGACTCGAGGGGCCGCGGAAGTCGAACAGCAGGGCCAGGGCTTCTTCGGGCTGGGAGTCCTGTAACGCCATATTCACTGCGCGCAGCCAGGCTCCAGGATCGCGGCCGAGCGAGCGCCGCAACCGTGCTCCCCGCTCCATGGCTGCAGCGCCACCGCCGATCAGTTCGATGCTGGCGAAGTCCGCAGGACCGGCGCCCAGGGGCCTCAGGCGCAGCCACAGCCGCTCGCCGGGGCGCAGGGCCGCCAGGGGCCAGGCGAGCGGCCCTGCGATCGGTTCGATGGCGCTGGCCTGGCGGCTCCAGAGCAGCAGCCTGCCCCGTTCCAGGCGGATGTCTTCGAACTGACCCCGGGCAAAGATCGTCGGCTCGGCCACGGGGGTGACAGCCCGCACCAGCCCGCTGGTCTCGCCCCGGGCCGACGGGGTCAGCAGGCAGATCTCCAGAGCCTGCCCGCCCGGGGGCAGGGCCTGGAGAGGAGCGAACGGCAACACGGGGAGCAGCACGGCAAAGAAGAGCAGCCGGGCGGCCATCACCTGAGGAGCTGATTGGCTGACCCTAGAAGTCCACTGGGGGTTGCGGTGGAGGTTGACGCAGCGAACATCAGGATGGGGCGTCGCTGCCGTCTCGGCGGCTGCAGACAGCCGGGTGCCTGTACGAGCCGCCACTGAAGAGAGATGACTGTCGCTGCTGAATCCGGCCCTGGCGGCCATGGGCACACCGCTGCTCCCCGTCATGCAGAAGGTCACCGCCTGGCGGGAGTGGACCGCGCGTCGATGCGGGGACGCCAGGGTTTCACAACCTGGCGTGTGGAGAGAAAGCCCTTGACGAGATTTGAACTCGTGACCTCTCCCTTACCAAGGGAGTGCTCTACCACTGAGCTACAAGGGCATGTGGAAAGGTGGGCCGGGTTGGATTTGAACCAACGTAGGCAGAGCCAGCGGATTTACAGTCCGCCCCCATTAAC